>DASVMC010000132.1:0-10558 GCA_036384555.1 Niabella sp.
TTTTTTCAAAAAGCTCAAAAAAGATGGTATTCTTCGGAGTAAACAGTTTAATGAATGAATTTAATCCCATGGTCGAAATTTAATTGGTGGCAAAAATATCCCGTTCGGCTCTGTTATACCATAAAATTAAAGGAATTAATAATTCCTTAATATGCAAAAGAATGCTTTCGCCCCTTTTTTCTTTAAGGATGCACATTTTTTGCCAGGTCATCCACCGGTTATAAACAAAAGAATCAGGAGGCTGAATGGGGCATAACATTATAGTAACCTTGCGGTGATGATTTGGTAACGACTGCGTAACAATGAGGTAATGCAGCGGTTTGACTTTTGCAGCAAACAAAAAACATGTATTTAAGGCTGCTTACAGCAATTGCACTCATCATTTGTTCCCAGATCGCTTATTCCCAGGTACGGTTAGCCGGAAAAGTGACAGATGGAGAAAACGGGAGTTCGGTTGCAGGCGCTACTATTGTAAATAAAGCTACAGGAAATTCGGTTATATCCGATATAAATGGCGTTTTTATACTTTCTCTGCCTAAAGGAGAAAAGCAGGTAATTACAATATCGGCTGTGGGGTTCCAAACAAAAGAGATCTCAGATGTGGTTGGGAACCCCGAAGAACAGACCTCATTAAATATTACGTTAGATAAAGCGATCGGCTCACTTGCTGAAGTTGTGGTAAAAACAAGCGCTAAAAAGGAAACGGTTGCTTCTTTATATAACCAGCAAAAGATCAGTGCTACTATTGGCGATGGTATTTCTGCAGACGTGATCCGCAGAACGCCGGATAAGAACACCGGCGATGTGCTGAAACGGGTAAGTGGCACCACTGTGCAGGACAATAAGTTTGTGATCATCCGCGGACTGAGTGACCGGTACAATACAGCCCTGTTGGACGGAGCTACTTTACCGAGTACAGAACCCAACAGGAAAGCCTTTTCGTTCGATATCATACCGTCAAACCTGGTAGATAAGGTTATTATTACAAAAACAGCCACCCCGGATCTTCCGGGCGATTTTACCGGGGGGGCCGTACAGGTTACTTCAAAAGACATACCCGACCGGAATTTCTTTAATTTGAGCTTAAGCGAAGGCTACAATACCGCTTCAACATTTAAGGATTTTAAAAGCGGCCCAAGAACTACGACCGATTATTTTGGATTTGATAATGGCGGCAAGAAGCTGCCTAAAAATTTTCCGAACTCGGATGTGATCATTAACCGGCAGCTGACGGCTGAACAAAATGTTCAGGCCATGAAAATGCTGCCGCAGGACTGGAATGTATATAGTAATAAGGCATTACCCATTCAGGCCTATCAGCTGAGTTTCGGCCGGGTCTCTTACTTAAAAAATGAGCGTAAACTCGGGGTTACCGCAGCCATTAGCTACAGGAATGCGCAAAATATTTATAGTGACCTGATCCGGGATTACCAGGATTTTGATTACCGGGATAATGTTTACAAATTTTCCACTAATGTAGGAGCAATGGTCAACCTTGGCTATATCACTCCCAGGTCTAAAATCACCTTCAAGAATATTTATAACCGCATTTATGATGATCAGTTCCTGTACAGGACCGGAACGAACAGCGGTGCGTCCGCAGATGTAAAATTCTTTGCCTTTGACCTGATGCAGAAGTCGCTTTTAAAATCAGTATTAGACGGAACACATCAACTGGGGCACAATAATGGTAAACTGAACTGGTCGCTCAGTTATGCAAAGATCATCAATGACCAACCGGACCAGCGTAAGGTAAACTACCTGGCAAATATTGCCGACCGGGGTACCGATAACTATATTTTTTCAGCAAGTGTTACAACACTGGGTAAAGAAAATACCCGGATGTACACCCACCTGGATGAGAATAACTTTTCCGGTGCTGCCATGTATACACTGCCTTTAAAAATGTTTGACAACCAGGCTACCTTTAAGGGCGGTATTTCTTCACTATACCGCAACCGGAGTTTTGATGCCCGCTTTTTGGGTATGGTACTGAATACCAATTCAGAAAACCTGGATGCCATACGTACCCGGCCGTTGTACCAGCTTTTTGCCCCGGATGTACTGCCTAACTATACGTTGGATGAGATCCCCAACAATTTTGACAGCTATACCGCCCACTCATTAACCAACGCAGGCTACCTGATGCTGGATAATAAAATCGGCTTAAAATCGCGGCTGGTTTGGGGAGCCCGCGTAGAGCAGTTTGATATGGAGCTGAAATCGAAAGGTGCGGCGAGCCCTGATGTAAAACAGAATTATGTGGATGTACTGCCTTCTGTAAATTATACCTACAGTCTTACGCCCAGGATCAATTTACGGGCGTCCTATTTCCGTTCCTTAGCGCGCCCTGAATTCCGGGAACTGGCAAGAGCCAATTTCTTTGATTACGAGTTGCTGTCTTTATTCTCAGGAAACCCTGATCTGAAAAAAGCCTCGATTGATAACGGAGACATCCGTTTTGAATTTTACCCTTCTGCCGGGCAGATCATCTCTGTTTCCGCGTTCTATAAAAAATTTACCAATGCTATTGAAAGCTCTATTGACGACCGGAACTCTACCAAAACCTTTAGCTATTTTAATTCGGCAAAAGCAAATGTTTATGGAGCGGAGCTTGAAGTCAGAAAAACACTGGACTTTATAACACCAACAGATTTTTTGAAAAAGACAACGGCATACGCAAACCTGTCACTCGTTAAATCAATTGTAGAAAATATTGAGACCGGCGCTGTTCAGCTGGAGAAAAACAGGCCGCTGGTTGGGCAGGCTCCATATGTGATCAATGCTGGTTTGCAGCACAGCTTTATGGACGATAAAATGAATTTCAATGCAGTTTATAACCGGGTGGGGCGTCGCTTGTTCTTTGCCGCCGGTGGTTTGTTTGGCGGTGTCTGGGATGCCCCTCGGGACCTGCTGGATCTGCAATTGAGCCTGAAAGTGCTAAAGACGAAAGGAGAGGTGAAGCTGAACGTAAATGACCTTCTGAATCAAAGCACAACGCTGTATTATGATATTGATCAAAATAAGAAATATTCCAGAACTGCAGACCAGACGTTTGGAAGTTATAAACCCGGAAGCACCTATTCACTCACCTTTTCATATACATTCTGAAGCAAAAAAATACAATCAATTTTCTTAAAACCGTAAAACAATGAAAAAACAATTTTTGATTCTGACTCTTGGGGCGGCACTGCTTTTTGCCGGTTGTTCCAGTAAGAGTGATAACATCGATGTGAACAATCCGCCGGCTAACAGTGAAAATGTTGTGACAGTGTCAGGAGATGTAACCGCAAATACGACCTGGTCTGCCGACAAAATTTATCTTTTAAAAGGGAATGTTTACGTTACAGGTAATGTAACCCTCACAATTGAACCGGGTACAATTATTAAAGGGGACAAAGGAACAAAAGGGAGTCTTATTATTACCCGTGGTTCCAAAATTATGGCTGTGGGCACTGTAGACAAACCTATTGTATTTACCTCGAACATTGCGGCGGGTGGTCGTTCTCAGGGAGACTGGGGCGGCGTGATCCTGTTAGGCAAGGCTCCTAATAACGGAGGTACGGATGTTCAGATTGAGGGAATTGACCCTTCACCTAAAGGGCAGCATGGTGGTACGGATGCTAATGATAATTCAGGAACGATGCAATATGTTCGTATTGAGTACGCCGGTATTCCTTTAAGCGTAGATAATGAAATCAATGGTCTTACGTTTGGTAGCGTAGGTTCCGGAACAACAATCGATCATATTGAAGTATACCGCTCCGGTGATGATGCCTACGAATGGTTTGGTGGTACTGTAAACGCAAAATACTTACTGGCTATTGATACCTGGGATGATGACTTCGATACTGATAACGGGTTTTCCGGAAAAATTCAGTTTGGTCTGGCACAGCGCCTGGCTTCAACTGCTGATGTATCAGGATCAAACGGGTTCGAGTCGGATAATAACGCTGCCGGAGATAACAAAACCCCACAAACGTCAGCCGTATTTTCTAATATGACCATTATCGGGCCGGTTGATAAAGCAGGTGCCGGAAGCATCAATGCCAACTTCCAGCATGCCGCTCAAATCCGCCGTAATTCTGCGATCAGCATTTTTAACTCGGTATTTGTTGGCTATACAGAAGGCATTTATTATGATGACGGATTGGGTACCACTCCGGATATCTCTTCAAAAAACCTGGTAAATGGGAAGTCTGTTTTTGCTAATAACCTGGTATTAGGTTGCAATGCAAAAGGAAATCAGATCAAGGCTTCGAATGCCACTGCATTAACTGATATTACAGGCGTGTTAACCGGGGCTAATGTATTTAATGCGGATGTGTATGCAAGCGCTGTTATGACAGATCCTTATAAATATTCAAAAGATATTGCGGCTTCCGCTAAAGTAGGAACTCCTAACTTTACGCTGGCATCCGGCTCATTGGCGGCAACCGGCGCAAAGTTTACGGATGCAAAACTGAAAGACGGCTTTGACAACAGTGTTGCCTTTAAAGGTGCATTCGGTACAACCGACTGGACATCAGGATGGGCTCATTTCGATCCACAGTCGTTGCCCTATACCACTCCCGGAGCAGTGAAATAAACAGGGATATCATTTAAGAACGGATAAAACAAGCGGTTGCCTCAAAATTCGGGGCAGCCGCTTATTTATGTCCGGCCGTTTCCCATCATTAAGATCGATCTCAGTGATTTTTATTGACCGGGCATATAATACTAAAAGTTGCTTTGTAAGAAAAGGTTGCTCTGAGGAGGGATTCGGCGGTTTCCAGGTATCTCTTTATGAAAGAAACGCCCAATAAATTTATGGGCAGTAGGCGTAGGCTACCTCATAAACTTCTTTTTTTAATCCGGGCAGTAATTGACCCATGAGCAGATCTTCCTTTTGCGGTGTGGGTTCACAGACGGAATAGGTTTGCCCGTTATAAATAACCGAAGTGCCTACAGGCTTATGAAATTTTATGCCAAGCGTTACATGCTGCGGATAGACCAATACGATCATTGGCAGGTTGTAGAGTTCTTTCACCAGGTAAAAAAAGAAGAGCACCCGGTCTTCACAATCGCTGCCCTCGTATAAAAGTGTTTGCTCCGGTGTTAATCGCTTTTCCTGCCCGAACTGGTAGGTGTCTTCTTCGAAAGGAAAGGCATAGCGTGTAAACCGCATCAAATAGTCAACGCCGTTTTTAACAGAAAGTCCCTTCAGCTCTTTTTTCAGCAGCGGTATTAAAGAAGCTGCTGTTCCGCTACTGAGCGGAATGGAAAAATAAGTACTGTAATCTACTGTTGGGTAGTTGACAAACAGCCGCCTAATACTGGCGTTTACTTTTATTTTATAATCATAGTCCTGGTTATACATAGAAAACTTTAGCTCCTTTGTTATATAATCCGTTGCCGGAAAGGGCGGCAGCTTTGTAACTTTATAAGAGAAGGCCTGTTGGTTCGGTGGGGTAGCCAGGGCTATTTCAGCAAACGGGAAACGGTTAAAATCGATGTTGCTGCCATAATCGTGGTAATTAAGACAAACGTATTGCTTCCCGTTCTTTATCCTGTAAGGGATATTGTAAATATTTTCATTACACTGGATATAGAACAGCAGCCGGCTCCCGTTGATACTTAATAGCGGGTCATAGCCGGATTGCAGCATAAAATACCATTTGTAAAGCGTATAACGCAGGTAGTTATCTTCTTTGGGACTTATTTGTTGGGCTACAGCCCGCACCAGCTGATAATACAGCCAGTCATCGGGTTGTTTAGCCGTTTTGTAGGACCTGAGCGCATTAAAAACCGGTGTATAATCCTTCTGCTGAATGGCCGTATAAAAATTGCTTACGGATACATCCGAAAGCTGCGCTTCAGTAAAATCAACAAACCGGGCTTTATCATATTGAAAAAGGATGCTGTCGCCGTAAAAGGAAAAGCGGATGATCTTGTGGTCGTCATTGGCCCGTAACGCTGCCGGCAGCATTATAGCAAAGAATAATATGATGATTCCCTTATTCATGAATCTATCTAAATTACAAAATTGAACGATTCCTGAATATTAAGTTTTGCAGGCTGTTAAATAAAAAGAAGAGGCTGTATCAAAAGGACTGTTAGCCCAAATCCTGCCCGTCTGACGGGATTGAGGAAGGCTAATACTGTGATTGTCAGTATTTCGACAAGCTCAATAGGGCAATCACCCCAACTTTTGATACAACCTCTTAAAAAAGCCTGTTTAGCTTTATTCGTATCCCGGGTTTTGCTTTAATGCCGTGTTTTTATTCAATTCATCTTTGGCAAGGGGCCTGAAATACATTTTATCATCCCATTTCCGGTTTTCATGTGCCTGATCAGTAACCGGGGTATAGACATAATTATAGACATTTTCGTCGTGATGGTAAGGGCTGCTCATTTGCTTTCCTGCCTTAAACGTACCGACGATGTTTATAAAGGTCAGTTTCCTTCCCTGGGTTGCAGGGGCAATCATCCATCTTCTGGAGTCGTGGTACCGCTGTTCTTCAAAAACCATCTCAATCCGCTTTTCCTTACGCAGCCGGTCTCTGAGCGCAGCACCTGTTTCTGTTACCGCAGGCATTCCTGCCCGGAAACGGATGCGGTTTAACCAGGTAATCGCCTCTGCATACAGACCCAGTTCAATACAGGCCTCTGCATAATTAAACACGGCTTCTGTATACCGGAAGAATGGCCAGGGAATTAGCTGCCTGTCATTTGCCTCCACAATTGCAGGGTCGGGATCGGTAAATTTCCGCATATAGTAGCCACTGCGGCTCCCGTTCCAGTCTTCAATAGTGCTGCTTCTTGTATCCAGCCCGTTAACAGTAGTTACTTTTCCCCCTGCCATCAGATCATATTTCCCGGTCTGTATCTGGCTGGCCGGGTCTACATCTCCAGAGATCAGGTTACGTGGCTTCCATCCGGCGCCATCGTATAAAATGCTGGCGTAAAAACGGGGGTCACGATCCACATAAGGGTGCGCGGCCTGTGCTGTATTGCCCCAGCTGAAAGCGCTTCCGTTTGCCATTTCATAATCATCTACCAGCAGTCCCAGCGGGGTATTGCCCGCCCAGTTATGGTAACCATTGGGGCCATTGTTGCGGCCAACATACATTCCGTCATCTTCGTCTTTAAGATCCATAGAATAATACCTTCCAAAGATCAGCTCTTTACCTGCTGCTGCATCTATCCCTGTTGCCTTACTGTAGCCTGCCATAGAAAGGGAAATGTAATTGGCGGTGCCCTCTTCAGTACTTACGGGTCCGGGCAGGTCCAGTTTATAGCCGGTACCTTCGTCTAAAACGGCCTTGGCCGCGTCCCGGGCCTTTTCCCAGCGTGCTTTCCGGTCGCCGCTCGGGTAGCCAAAATATTCAGGATTGGGATAAGCAGCCAATACAGCGGATTTGCTCTTTGCAGTAGGCACATCGTGCAGGTCGCTGGCGGCATACAATAATACCCTTGCCTTTAGTGCTTTAGCAGCCAGAGCGGTTGCCCGGCCCTTGTCCATGGTCCTGCCGCTAAGGTTGGTAATAGCCGTATCGCAATTACTCACTATGAAGTTAACACACTCTTCATAAGTATTCCGGGCTACGG
The DNA here is from genome assembly GCA_036384555.1 of Niabella sp. GTDB lineage: Bacteria > Bacteroidota > Bacteroidia > Chitinophagales > Chitinophagaceae > Niabella. Next base: position 7,591 of record DASVMC010000132.1, read on the forward strand.
TATAATCCTCATTAAGCCCGTATACTTTTGCAATGATCGGGAAACTGCCATAATAGCTCAGCAACTGGTTGTAAAGAAAAGCCCGCATAAACATGGCCTCTCCTGTAAGCCGCGTTTTCAGATCCTGGTCATCGAAACTGGCTGTTTTCAGGTTCTCGATCGCTATATTAGCCGCCCGGATGTATTGCCACATTCGTGCCCATGCATACTCATCGCTGAGCCAGCCGGGATTGCTGGCACTGGCGCTGGCTTCCATAATGGTATTAATGCTTCTGCCGGTATGCGTAAAACAAGTTTCGTCTGTTAAGGAAGCGATCATTTGTTCATAAAAACCACCCTGGCCCAATCCCTGGTAAATGCCGGTTACAAAGGCCTCCGAAAGCGGACCATCCGCCCAGGTAAGCTCAGAGGAAATCTCGCCTAATGGCTCTGTATTGAGGAAGTTTTTATTACAGGAACAAAAAAGAAATCCTGCGATAATAAGCACGCCGGTATATATTTTTATTTTCGGTTTCATGTTTGAATTGATTTAAAAGGTGATGGTGCCCCCGATATTGATGATCCTTGACTGGGGATATTGCACGCCTTCATTTGCTGAGGATTCCGGATCCCATATTTTCATTTTGTCCCAGGTAACAATATTGAACCCGTTCACAAATACCCGGATATTACTGATGGTTCTTTTGATATTTTGGGGCAATGGAATTGTGTAACCCAGTTCTGCATTTTTCAGCCGGATATAATTACTGTTCCTGAGCCAATAGTCGTTGTTCCAGGCACCGCCACCGGTATACCAGGTATTGTTCCGGCTGGCAATACGGGGATCAGTGCTGCTGGGATTGTCTACTGACCAATGATGATCATAAACGTATTGGAGATAATTCCCGATATCGCCGGAAGACCCGGTTCCAAAATACTGAAGCCCTCCTGCCGCTCCCTGTAACAGGAAGCTGAAATCGAATCCTTTGTATTGTAAACTGCCCGATAACCCGCCGGTGAGGTAAGGGTCGCGGGTTTGATTCATGCGCACCTGATCCTGCCAGTCAATTTTTCCGTCACCGTTGATATCTTTGATTTTCAGATCGCCAGGCCGCAGTTCTCCGGCCACCTCGCTGTAGTCAATTTTATTGGCATCAATGGCTGCCTGATCTACAAAGACACCATCACTTTCATAAACTAACCAGGCCTGACCACTGGATCCAAGCCGTTTCCCGGTGTATTTCTGATAGTCAGGCGTATTAGGCGTTTCACTCCAGCTCAGTACCTTGTTGTTGTTGAACCCGCCTGTAAGGCTGACGGAGTAACTCAGCTGCCCTGCATTGTCAGAATAAGACAGCTTAAAGTCAAGTCCTTTATTGGACAATTTACCCAGGTTTTCCGGAGGAAGCGCTGCCCCCAGGGTGGCAGGCACCTCGCCGGTATTCTGGATAAGCGCTCCTGTTCTTACATTGTAAAAATAATCCAGCTCTAATGACAACCTGCTGTTCAGGAAAGAGGCATCAATGCCGATGTTAGAATTGTTGCCCACCTCCCAGGTAAAGTTGGGGTTTGCCAGCCTTGTTTCATAGAGCGTTTTGGTAACATTGTCCCCGATTACATATTTTGAATAACCGTAAGTTGACAGGAATTGATACTCTGCCAGTGTACTGGTCAGCTGGTAATAGGGCTCGGCACCCATCTGGCCCCAGGAACCGCGGATCTTTAAATTATTGACAAATGAAACATTGTTTTTAAAGAACGGCTCTTCTGATATCCGCCACCCCGCAGACACCCCGGGGAAGAATCCGAATCTTTTCACCTGAGGAAAAATATAGGATCCGTCATAACGCCATAAAAACTCAGCCAGGTATTTTTCATGGTAGTTATAATTTACACGGCCATAATAGCTTAGCCGGGCCCGGTCCCAGGCGCTGCTGCCATTGTCTTTCTCTGCATCACCGCCGGCAAACAGCTGATCCAGTGCGGTAGAGATGAAATAGCGGCGGTAGGCGCTAAATCCTTCGTTTTGAACAGTTTCCCGCTGAACCCCGGCTAAAAAACTAACATTATGATCACCAAATGATTTGGCATAATCCAGTTGGCCGGTGAGGTTGATGCTCAATTCTGTAGCGGAGGACTGTGAAAGCCGCGCATCTGTAAAATTAGAGCGCAGGGTTTTCACCAGGACAGGCGTGGTGCCATCTGCTTCAAATGCACCATTCCACTGCCACAGGTACCAGGGTGTTTGCCAGCTCTTATTATTGAAAAAAGTTTTATCAATAGCGGCCATACCGGTGAGCTTTAATCCCGTAATCCCCGGTACCAGTATTTCCAGTTTACCATTGGATTGTATATAGTCCTTTTTGTCATTATTATAACCGGTTTGATTGGTGGTGATGACTACAGGATTATTACCATATTCAATATCCCTGCCTGGTAAGCCGTTGGGCCATACCGCCTGCTCGTTCGGCTTGCCGCGCATCAGCATCCAAAAGATATCGCTGGCGCTTCTTGTGGGAAAATGGCGGTATTCCTCCCTGCCCAATAACCCTACTGAAACGTTGATATACTGGTTGATTTTGGCATCCAGGTTTAACCGTAAATCATATTGCTTATACCCGGTAGCCGAATTTTTATAATAACCATCCTGGTTCTGATAACCCAATGAGGCAAGATATCGGACGTTTTCAGACCCACCGGTTACCTGTACATTGTGTTTTACCTGTGGCGACCAGTTTTTAAATACGGTTCCAAACCAGTCGGTGTTGGGATGTAACCAGGGGTCTGATCCGTCTCTGTATTTTGTCATATCATCCGGGGTAAATCCTTCAGGTGATTTGATAATAGCCCCGTTATCTGTTCTTGTATAAGATCCTGTTGCTATCAGCGCGTCATAACCGGCCTTCCATTGATCAGGCGGCAGGTTTTCATAAACGGCCAGCTCATTCCTCATCTCCCCGTATTCTATCACATTTGACATTTTAGGGAT
>DASVMC010000133.1:0-3291 GCA_036384555.1 Niabella sp.
TGAACCCGGATCGGCAATTACGGCCAGCGCATATAGCGCTGCTTTTTTTGTTCCTGTTTCGGATAAAGAAGGGTATAGCTGCTGTATCTTTTTTGAAGCGGGTGCATATTTCAGATCACCCAATGCTTTTATTATGGTCAGTTGCTGGCTGCCTTTTGCTGATGATAATGCATACAGGAGGGCATTTGCCGATGTGGTGGTATTTACTCGTACCAGCACCCGTGCAGCAGGATCACTCAGGCGTTTGTTCAGTAAATAGTCTTTTACAACCGGCACTGTTTCATCACCTGCTACATATTGCAGCTCCTGCAGCAGGAAGTCGCGCACTTCGTCATTCCCGGCCGGTCTGAGGCCCTCGGTAAGGGCCCGTGCTGCTGCCTGCTGCTGTGCTCTATTGGTACCTTTACCCAGGTATTTTGTTAAACCACTAATGGCATAGCGCGCTGCTATATCGGTGCCTGACCCGGGAGGCTGGATCTTTGCAATAATATTCTTATAACCCGGTGCCCCGATGGCAACCAGTTCCTGCATTGCTGCATCCAGTTCTGCGGCACCTTGCGGGGGCAGTTTCATTAGCAGGTCTGCTACTTTGGTTTCTGTGGTTCTTACATCACTTTTAGATTGGCCATTGCTGGCGCTGATGAGCAAAAACAACAGGCAAAACAGTATCGTAATTTTTTTCATTCGTATCTTATTTATTGTTTCTGGCCGTATGGCTTTTATCAGTATAAACGATCTTCTTTTGTAAGAAGCGGTTCGTTTATAGTGACTGTTTCATTGTAGGGTATTGAAGGGTCATTAAATGGACCAGGGGCCCCGCATTGGTTGATGGATCAGTGCATTGGCCGCTGCATCATCAATAAAGGCCAGCTTTACCGGGTCAAACTGTAAAGACCTTCCCAGCCGAACGGCAGTAATAGCCAGGTTCACCAGAGTGGAAGAACGGAACCCGTTATCTTCGTTCAGTGCAAACTTCTGGCGTGTCTTTACCGCCTGCGCAAAGTCGCCCAGTTGCGGTTCAGGATCAGGAAGCGCAGCCAGTTTCCGGTCAAGATCGGGTATTGTTGTTCTGAAACCATTAAAGACTTTGCCTTTAGGCCCTTCTATATAAGCAGCGTTTACATCCCTGTTTTCTCCGTCAAGTACAATTTTGCAGCCATCCTCATAAGTCAATTCAATCCGTTTCCAGGTTCCGGCTGCATCCGGGTCCTGTTCCGGTGCATCCACATCAACGCGTACCGGGCTTGTATGGTCTTTTCCTAAAAAATACTGAACCGGGTCCAGGTAATGCTGCCCCATATCTCCGAGACCACCGCCATCATAGTCCCAGTAACCGCGGAAGGTCTGATGAACGCGGTGCGGATTATAAGGCTTATAAGGCGCCGGCCCCAGCCAGAAGTCGTAATCCAGTTCCGGTGGCACCGGTTGCGGTTCCAGGGAATGTTTTCCGACCCAGAAAAATTTCCAGTTAAAGCCGGTTGCAGCATTTACCGTTACTTTTAACGGCCACCCCAGCAGTCCGCTCTCCACCAGTTTTTTAATGGGCTTTACGGTAGTGTTCATCCCGTAAAAATTATCAGTAAAACGGAACCAGGTATTCAAACGGAACATGCGCTCGTTTTGCTGGATCACTTCCCGGACTCTCTTCCCTTCACCAATGGTGCGGGTCATTGGTTTTTCGCACCACACATCCTTACCGGCATTTGCAGCATCCACACTCATGATCCCGTGCCAATGGGGTGGTGTAGCAATGTGTACGATGTCGATAGACGGGTCCTGCAATAACTCGCGATAGTCATGATAGGTCTTTGTTCCGGTCGGACATTTGGTCAGTGCAGTCGCCAGGTGTTTTTGATCCACATCACAGATCGCCACCAGGCGTGCATCTGTATAAGCGATATGATTTTGCCCCATGGAGCCAACACCAATGATAGCTCTTGTCAGCTGATCGCTTGGTGCAATATGCTTTGGACCTCCTAAAACATAAGAGGGCACAATAGTAAATGCAGCAAAGGAAGCAGCGCCGTTTTTGATAAATTTTCTGCGATTCATATTTCTTCAATATGGCTTTAAAAGTGAGTGAAGCGAAATTTGAGTCAGGACTAAAGGTAAGTGTAGACTATAGAATAGTGAAATAATTAAGTGATTTTTTTCTTATCTTTTTAATAAAGATTTATGATTCATAAAAAAAATTAATAAAATAATGTTTCTTAATTAAAAATATATAAAATGTTTGCCAGGTCTTTCTTTTTTTATAAACCGTGGAGTTTATGCTAAAACGCATCTCTTTGAAACCTGTAAATAAGTTGGGACAACAACTGAATACACCCTTCTGTTGCCTGTGCTGCTGTTTTTCCAGGTCCCTGCACGAATCCCTGCCGGGAATTCCGGTTCATGTCGCAAAAACCGAAAAAGACAAGTGCTCTTTGTACTAATGAATTTTTTCCGTATTTTTAATTGTCATTTCGTCAATTATTATTTTTTTTAACGGTTCTTGTATGAAAAAAGGAATTTTTTTGTATGTATTTCATGTACTCTTCTTACTGACTTACGGGCAGCAGCAGGCGTCACTGACCATCAATACTGCTGATGCCAAAACCCTTATCAGCCGGCATATCTATGGTCATTTTTCGGAACACCTGGGGCATTGCATTTATGACGGATACTGGGTGAATGAAAAACTGGATGTTCCCCGGAAAGATCGCATACGGCTGGATGTGGTAGAAGCCCTGAAACGGATCCGCATTCCCAACCTGCGGTGGCCGGGTGGCTGCTTTGCAGACGAATATCACTGGCGCGACGGGATCGGTGAAAGAAGCAAGCGTCCGAAAATGATCAATACGCATTGGGGCGGCGTTACAGAAGACAATAGTTTTGGCACCCATGAATTCCTGGAATTATGCGAATTGCTGGGTACCGAGCCTTATATAGCAGGAAACGTAGGAAGTGGTAGTGTTGAGGAAATGTCGCGCTGGGTGGAATACCTGAATTCAGACGGAGAGAGTCCTATGACCCAGCTGCGTAAGGCCAATGGGCGGTCCAAACCCTGGAAAGTGCCGTTTTGGGGAGTTGGCAATGAAAGCTGGGGCTGCGGCGGAAATATGACGCCGGAATATTATGCAGGGGAATTTCGCCGGTATGCAACGTTTGCAAGAAATTATCCCGGAGCGCCGCTGAAAAGAATTGCGAGTGGCGCCAATGCGGGCGATTATAACTGGACGGAGGTCTGTATGAAGCAGATTCCCCTGAACATGATGTGGGGACTGAGTTTGCACTATTATACAATACCAA
>DASVMC010000134.1:0-4378 GCA_036384555.1 Niabella sp.
CCAGGGTGTAATTTCATCATAAGGATGTAAACCATATAGCTGAGATACATGCCGGTGATGGGGGTCTGTAGATGGCCAGTCTTCCAGCCATTCCTGTATGCCGCCATTGGTAGGACTTATCTGATTGGGAGCTAACCGGCTCCTTATCTCTGTGAGCTGTGTTGCATATTCCTTATCTGTATCCAGGATTTGCGCAGCGGCGATTACAGCGCCAAACACATCCCGGCAGATCTGCAGATCCATTGTCGGGCCCATACAGGTGTTGCCTTTAAAACCATCAGGCATGATATACGTATTTTCCGGAGAATTGGACGGAGCGGTAACCAGCCACCCGTGTTGCTGCTCCTTTATTAAAACCGATTGTAAAAAGGCTGCAGCACCTTTTAGGACGGGATAATATGTTTTCAGGAATGCTTTGTCTTTTGTAAACCGGTAATGTTCCCATATATGGGTAGCCATCCATGCACCGCCTGTTAAGGTAGAACCCCATTCTGCACCCTCCCCGGGGGAAGTAAAGAACCAGGGATTGGCAACCACATGTGCCACCCAGCCTTTTGCATTGTAATATTTCTGCGCGGTCTTTTCTCCGTTGGCTACCAGGTTGCGGGTAAACTGAAAGAGTGGCTGTGCCAGGTCGGAAAGGTTTGTTGTTTCTGCGAGCCAGTAATTCATCTGGATGTTGATATTCATATGGTAATCTCCGTTCCAGGGGGTTTGATATTCTACTGCCCAAAGGCCTTGCAGGTTGGCCGGTAACAGACCGGGTCTTGATGAGCTGATTAAAAGGTAACGTCCAAAATTAAAATACAGCACCGGCAATTGTGTATCCGGTTGTCCGGAGGCGTATCTTACCAGCCGCTCTTCCGTAGAAAGCTCCTGTATTGCTGCAGCTGAGGTACCGGACAGGGTTAAACGGCAGCGGTCAAAATAGTCCCTGAATTTTTTTTGAGAGGCTTGTAATGCCCCGGCGTACCGGCTGCCGTCAATGGCCCGGAGGTCTTTATACACCTCTTCAGTAACATTGGTATTGCTGAGCCCTCCGCGGGTATAATGATAATTTGTGCGGATTGCAATAGCGATAATACATTCCGTGGCATTTTGCACCACCAGCTTCCTCCCATCAGCCCGGATATTGCCGCCTTTCGTAAAGGCTTTTAGCAATGTAGCAAACTGCATGCCTTTGTTCATACCGTTGGGTAATTGTCCATGCATCACGATCTCATTCCTGTTTGCCGTGTTGGAGGTGCTGTTTTCGGTTCTGTTTAAGGACAGGGAAATATGTAGTCCTCCGGTCTTGCTGCTTTTTAATTTTACCCAGATGATATCATTCAGGAAATCGGTGAAAACTTCTTCAGAAAAAGAAATATTGTTTTTTTGAAAACGGGTATAAGCAAGCGCCTTTGAAATATCCAGTGATCTGTGGTACCCGGTAACCACACCGGCCTCGCCGAGCCAGTCTATTGAAAGATCGCCTGCGGTCTGGTAACAGCCAAACGGAACCTGGGCGCCCTGCCCGTGACCGGAGCCCGCTCCTTTGGCAATAAAGTGTTTCATTAAAAGTGCCTGGGCCTCTTTGTTTTTACCGTTCAGCAATAACTGCTGTATGGGTTTCAGGTAATAGGAAGCGCTGTCCAGATCGGCATCCTGGGAACCCCCGGACCATAATGAAATTTCATTTAATGCGATCCGCTCCCGTTGCACTTCGCCAAATACAAGCGCACCCAGGCGGCCATTGCCTAATGGCAATGATTCGGTAAAGTCCCCGGCCGGTTTCTTAAAACGGATCAGTACATCGCTTTGTGCAGTTATCTTTTTTAAAAACGGGTTTAAAAAAAGAACACAAATAAGGGCAAAACTGCATCGTTGTTTTATCATGATCTGCAATATAGAGCATTGCCGGCAGAATCAAAACAGCAGGGGATGAAGCGGCAGCACAAGTGTGCAAGGTCGTTTTATCATGAATCCGGGAATGAAAAGGGGTTTATACACTCAGTTAAAAAACGGGTGCGTCGTTCCGGAGTAAAGAAGCCTGTCATCAACGGCGATTTCTGCTGTTGTTTGGGTGGGTTCTTACACAATTTAACTATCTTTAACACTCATTAAAAGGTATTCAATTCGATGAACTTCATATTAAAAGTGCTGGTGACAGGCCTTATCGCTTATTTGCTTCCGGCAATTTTACCGGGTGTTAAAATTGCTGATATGAAAACCGCCGCGCTGTTTGCACTGGTACTGGCTCTTTTAAACGCTATTGTAAAACCGGTACTGGTAATCCTTACAATTCCTGTTACGATACTTTCACTGGGATTGTTCCTGCTGGTGATCAATGCATTTATGGTATTGCTGACAGCAAACCTTTTTAAAGGCGTATATGTAGGGGGATTTTGGTGGGCGCTGATATTCAGTATCTTGCTTTCAATCGGATCTTCTGTGCTTTATTCGCTGGTGGGCGGCCGCGGAAAATAGGAATATTTTATTTGGATGCGACAAAAGAATGGCGTATATTAGCATTTAATCAAAACATTAATCAAAAGTCCTGATGTTTCCACATCAGGGCTTTTTTATTGAAAGTTACATTTTTTACAAATGCCCTTTACAACCACTTCAACCTGGTCAATCGTATATCCCCTGGGAAGTTTTATGGAAGGGGTTACCACGTCATCCAGGCAAAAAGTATTACCACAGCTGGTGCACAACAGGTGAATGTGCTGGTCATGATGATGCCCTTCCTTGCAATCATCTTTGCACAGTGCGTATTTAATACTGTTATCAGAAGTAGGAATGGTGTGTATGATGCCCTTATCAACAAAAGACTGGAGCGTACGGTAAACGGTTACGCGGTCAAAATGTTTGTCTGTGTTCTTTTCAATATCAGCATGAGCCAAAGCGCCGTTGCTGTTTAAAAACAGGGACAGGATCTTTCTTCTGCCGTCTGTTACGCTGAGGTTATTCTGTTTTAAGATCTGAACGATAGTATCCATAGCTGACTAATTATCTTTGGGTTCTTTTAATTCGTCTGCAATATCCGCAATCAACTGGTTGATCTCTCTTTGCTTAAGACCGTCATATATCTTCACTACATTCCCCTTCCGGTCTACCAGCGCCCAGAATTGTGTATGCAGAAAATCATCTTTATCAGAGTTCAGGTTATTCGCCGGGTCGTCAATGGTATAGCTCAGACGGGCCATTTTGTACAGGCTGTCCTTCCGGCCGGTTAAAAAGACCCATTGGCGGGTATCTACTTTCATAGAGTCTGCATAGTGCTTTAACCGTGCCGCCGAATCCTTTTCAGGATCACAGGTATGGGAAACGATCAGAAAATCAGGCGTACCCCTGTACTTTTCATATACCTGTTTCATATTATCATTCATCATTGGGCAAATGCCCGGGCAGGTGGTATAAAAATATTCAGTTACGTATACCTTGCCGGCCACATCCTTATTGGAAAAGGGCTGCCCGTCCTGATTCAGGAAGGAAAACCGGCCGACTTTGCTGACCGGCTCCAGCTTCCGCTTATCGAAGCCGGGTATGAAATGGACTGCCGTAAAATAGAATGCGATGGACAAACCCACAAAAAACACAATATAAAAGATCGCTTTTTTTGACATTTCTGGAAAATTAATTGCAAACGTACATGAAATTCCTCCTGCTTGGAACAATGATCCCTATTTCAGGAGAAATGTATCACAAGTGAATAACAATTTCGCTTTAAAATCGTTTATCTTGTAGTTGCTTTAAAATATTTGCAACAATGTTTCTTTTTTGAATACTTTTGCAGCATGAAGTCGAAAATCAATTGGGACGCTATCGGAATCTCAGCTTCGGTTGTTTGTGCCATTCATTGCGCAGTTTTGCCGCTTTTTATGGCCAGTCTGCCCCTTTTTGGCATAAATATTATTGAAAACCGGGGTTTTGAAGCAGGAATGATCCTTTTAGCCTTTTTAATTGGAACATATGCGCTGTTACATGGCTTTAGAAAACACCATCATAAAAAGCTACCCATTATCTTGTTTACGGTGGGCATAGGATGCCTGGTTTTCAAACAGTTTTTTTTAAGCTATCATAATTTGCTGCTGATCCCGGCCGTAATTTTTATTATCGCAGCGCATATTCTCAATTACAGGTATTGTCGTCAGCATAATCATGCCCATGCAGAAGACTGTGACCATGATCACTTTTAACTGATTATTTCTGATGCTGTAATGCATTAAGACCGGACATTTATCAACTTTTAATTAATTATAAACCGGTATATGGGTGATAAAAAGTATTTTTAAGGACAGGGCATCGTTTTAGATGTTTCAGAATACCTGAAAAAATATGAAATACGGGATCCTTATTTTTTTCAATTTATTGATTATCAGTGCATATGCGCAGA
>DASVMC010000135.1:0-4807 GCA_036384555.1 Niabella sp.
CCAGGCTCATCGGGATGATTAAGAACGGATTTGCGTAAGGCTTTAGTTTAAAAACAGTGATCCGGGTGATGGTTGTTTTTGCCGGTGAAACCGGCTGCAGTTGAAAAGTTTCAACAATACTTTGAACACAGGGACCGAAATAAATATCCGTTTCTTCCAATTCAAAACTTAGTGTTTGGCCGGGTATCCATTCCAGGATCCTTTGCTGAATAGTACCTTTATCAGATACGCATTCCCTTTTGGCACCGATACCGCCCTCGCCATCTTTAAGCCGGCATTCAACCGGTTTCGGTAGTCCGAACATGGCCTTACAGGGAACATCTGTGTCCATTTTTGAATCAAACAACAGGGGCCAGAGCCTGCTGGCACTGGTATTGTAAGTATGTGATGTAGTGATCTTCAATATCTATTATATCAGATTCAGCATTTTCTGCGTTGCTTTAATTGCAGCAACGGTTTGGTCACTATCCAGCCCGGTCGTTAAAAACTCCCGGCCGTCCAGGTTCCAGGTAATGATGGTTTCACAAAGCGCGTCTGTTTTACCACCAGGAGGAATGCGCACAATATAATCAGCCAGCTTTGCCAGCGGTAATTTTTTTTGCGTATAAATCTTTTTCAGGGCATTCATGAATGCATCATACTGCCCGTCACCCTGAGCGTTCTCCTCCACCACATCGTTCTCAAATTTAATCCGCACCGTTGTGGAAGGACGCATGTTCTTGGAATGGGTTAACACATAATTTTCCACTATTACTTTTTCGTGGGTGGTGTTGCTGTCCAAGACATCGGAAATAACAAAGGGCAGATCATCCTGGGTAACTGTTTCCTTTTTATCTCCCAGTTCTATAATACGCTGCGTTACTTTTTTTAGATCTTCATCGCCCAGTTGTATGCCCAGTTGTGCCAGGTTGTTTTCGATATTGGCTTTCCCGGAGGTCTTCCCGAGTGCATACTTGCGCTTACGCCCGAAGCGCTCGGGCATCAGGTCATTATAATATAAATTCTTTTTCTTGTCGCCATCGGCATGAATGCCGGCAGTTTGGGTGAACACATTTTCACCCACAATAGGCTTGTTCGGTGAAACGCGGAAACCGGAAAAGGCTTCTACCAGTTTACTTATTTTATAAAGTGCTTTTTCGTTTACCGCTGTTTTTACGTCCTTCTGAAAATCGTTTAATACGGCCACAATACTGGCTAATGGGGTATTCCCGGCGCGCTCGCCCATCCCGTTAATGGTGAGGTGCAGACCGCTGACGCCTGCCTTAACGGCTTCCAGGGCATTGGCCACTCCCAGGTCATAATCATTATGCCCGTGAAAATCAAAATGCAGCTGCGGGTATTGCCGGGTGATTTCCGAAAGAAAGGTGTAGGTTTCCGAAGGCGTAAGAACGCCTAACGTATCGGGCAGCATAATTCTTTTTACAGGCTGCCTGCTCAGAAAGTCGATGTATTGAAAAACATACTCTTTAGAATGGCGCATACCGTTGCTCCAGTCTTCAAGGTATACATTACTGTCGATCCCTTTTTTCTGCGCTTTTTTTATAACTGCAGCAATCTCTTTAAAATGCTGCTCCGGTGTTTTTTTTAACTGGTGGGTTAAATGGTTCAGGGAGCCTTTGGTCAGTATATTCATTACTTGTGCCCCGGCCTTTTCCACCCAGTTAATAGAAGTATCCCCGTCTACAAAAGTGAGTACTTCTATTTTATCCAGGTGCCCGTTTTCACTCGCCCAGCTGGTAATCCTTTTTACCGCCTGGAACTCGCCTTCAGAAACCCTTGCAGAGGCGATCTCAATGCGATTGACCTTCACTTCCGTTAATAAAAGCTGGGCAATCGTTAATTTTTCGGTTGCTGAAAAGGATACGCCACTGGTCTGTTCCCCGTCTCGCAGGGTGGTATCCATTATTTCAATTTGTCGTTGCTTCATCTTTTGCGGATGTCACCCTGAGTCTGGACGAAGGGTGAGCGGATAATAGGTTTTGGCTTCGTTTCCTGATAACTATCGGGCAGCCTGATAATTGTTTAATACAAGCTTTTGGCTGCATAGTCCTTGATCTCTTCCTTCATTGATTGCAGGTAATCAATGTCATCGAAACCATTGAGCATATTGTGCTTTTTGTACCCGTTGATATCAAAGCTTTCTTTTTCGCCGGTGGCGAGAATGGTGATGGTTTGTTCCGGCAGGTTGACCTCGATTTCAGTTTTGGGATCTGCTTCAATCGCCTTAAAGATCTTATCCAGAAATGCTTCGCTTACAGTAACGGGCAGCAGACCGATGTTCAGGGAATTACCTTTAAAAATATCTGCAAAGAAGCTGGACACTACACAACGGAAACCATAGTCGTAAATAGCCCATGCCGCATGCTCACGGCTGCTGCCGCTGCCAAAATTTTTACCCCCTACCAGGATCTTTCCGGAGTAGATGGGATTATTTAATACAAAATCCTGCTTCGGGGTATCGTCATTATTATAACGCCAGTCGCGGAACAGGTTATCGCCAAAGCCTTTGCGCTCTGTAGCCTTTAAGAAACGGGCAGGAATGATCTGGTCTGTATCCACGTTTTCTATTGGTAAAGGCACTGCGGTTGCTGTTAATACTGTGAATTTATCGTAAGCCATTTTTTTCTGATTTCTAAGTTGATATTTCTGATTTCTGATTTTCCCTGCTGATACAGGCATTGCAGTACAAGAGTGCGACGCAAGACTGATGCCACCTGCACTGTAGCCGGGATTATAAAATTATGCCGTCGCTGCCTCCATTAATTCTCTGGGATCAGTAACCACACCTGTTACAGCTACAGCTGCTGCTACATAAGGACTTGCCAGCAAGGTGCGCGCACCGGGTCCCTGGCGGCCTTCAAAGTTGCGGTTGCTGGTACTAACGGCGTATTTACCTGCGGGGATCTTATCCTCGTTCATTGCCAGACAGGCAGAACATCCCGGCTGACGTAGCTCAAAACCGGCTTCGTTTAGAATATCCAGGATTCCTTCTTCCTTGATCTGTGCTTCTACAATATGAGAGCCGGGAACCAGCCATGCTGTAATGTTATCAGCTTTCTTCTTTCCTTTTACAATTTTGGCAAAAGCGCGGAAATCCTCGATGCGCCCATTCGTACAGCTGCCTAAGAATACATAATCGATTTTTTTACCGATCAGGGATTGTCCCTCTTCAAAATCCATATACGCCAGCGACTTTTTGTAAGAGGCCTCACCGTCTTTTACTTCAGCAGCTTTGGGAATGCTGTGCGTAATACCGGTACCCAGGCCCGGGTTGGTACCATAGGTGATCTGAGGTTCTATATCTGCTGCATCAAAATGGAGCTCCTTATCAAAGGCCGCGCCTTCGTCTGTTTTTAATGTTTTCCAGTAAGCAAGCGCTTTGTCCCAGGCTTCGCCTTTAGGCGCTTTTTCTTTCCCGTTTACATAATCAAAAGTTGTCTGGTCCGGGGCAATCATGCCGCCACGGGCGCCCATTTCTATACTCATATTGCAAACCGTCATACGGCCTTCCATGCTCATGTTCTCGAAAACGGGTCCTGCATATTCCACAAAATAGCCGGTAGCTCCGCTTGCGGTTATCTGGGAGATCATATACAGCGCAACATCTTTTGGCAGTACTCCTTTGCCCAGTGTGCCATTAATAGTAATACGCATTTTCTTTGGCTTAGGCTGCATGATACATTGGGAAGAAAGCACCATTTCTACTTCAGAAGTACCAATGCCAAAAGCAATACAGCCAAAGGCACCGTGGGTAGAGGTATGTGAGTCGCCACAAACAATGGTCATACCCGGTTGTGTAATGCCGTTTTCAGGGCCTACTACGTGCACAATCCCGTTTTTAGGACTACCTAATGCCCATAGGGAAATACCCCATTTTGTTGCATTGCTGGAAAGTGCTGCCAGCTGTTTGGCTGATAAGGGGTCCTTAACGGGCTGGTCCTGATTTAAAGTAGGTGTATTGTGATCTGCTGTGGCAAAAGTCCGGTCCGGGTATAAAACAGGAATATGCCGGTTCTCCAATCCCAGGAAAGCCACAGGGCTGGTTACTTCATGAATAAAATGACGGTCGATAAACAAAACGTCCGGACCATCATCAATATGGCGCACCGCGTGGGCGTCCCAAACCTTATCAAACAAAGTAGTAGCGTTGCTCATTCTTTAATCTTAATTTAATGTTTGTAAAATTAAAATTTATTTTAAAGAATTACCTGTTTGCGGATTGGTATTTAGGACATTAAAAGAATGCTCCTGCTTTTTGGGAAGTGTAAAACAGGTGGAACGTTTTGAAGCGGCCCTGCAACCCGGTACACACCGTTCGAATGTTATTTATCTTGTTGAAAATTAATATATTATGTTTGTTTTGGGGTACAGTGTTTTATTTTTTCCGGATTTACAGCGGTCAGAGATGAGCGGTTGGATAGCGTATCTGTGAAAAAAAAAGTTGCAGATCAGCTATTGATCCGGAGGTGGATAATATGCCGGAACGCGGGATTATTTCATCTTTAAGGAATATGATTCGCCATATCCGTTTTCATTCAGAGTGAACAGGTACAGGCTGTCTTTTGTTCTTTTCACGACATAAGTAGTATTAAGAACCGTTGTATATCCCGGCATATTAGGAACGATGGGAAGGTCAATTTCATTTTTGAAGCGCGCACTGTCTGCAAACAGGCTGTAACTGCCGTGATTTATTCCGACATACACGGTCCCGTTTACAGTAAGGGTGTCATTAGGTACAGCCGTCCATTTCCCATTTTCAATCGTCAAATCAACAGGTCTGGGTGCGATATAAATGTAAAAGGGGACA
>DASVMC010000136.1:0-2160 GCA_036384555.1 Niabella sp.
ATTTTCTTTAATTTTTTTTTGACGAGAGCCCACCTGCTGCTGTTTTTCGGGGTATTATAAAGATAACGATGCCGCATGTCATCAAAACCAATCGCATATTATAAGGAACTGATAGAGTTATACCTAAACGCGCAATGTACGCCGGAGCAGGAAAAAGAGTTATGGATGTACCTGAGCAGTTCCCGCTCCAATAAACCGCTGCTGGAAAAAATAAAACACAAATTCAGCCTCGATGCGGATACACCTCAATTGCTGGATACCGGGGAGAGCAGGCGGATATTGAATGAGATTATGGAATCGATCGGTAAGCTCCGAATGACCCCGAAACGGGGATATGTGCAATTGCTGAAAATAGCCGCTGTGCTGATTCTGGTGGCCGGTACTTTTTTTATAATCAGGAACCGTTCCTACAACCGGCCGGGAGCGCAGAAAGCGCTGGCCGGCAGCGATGTACCTCCGGGAGGAAATAAAGGATTCCTGGTGCTTTCCAACGGAACAAGGGTCAGCCTTGAAATGATAAAAGTAGGCGACACTATTAAAAAGAATGGATTAATTATAGCAAAATCCGGTAATGGAGAAGTACGTATGCATACAGCTGAAAACTCCGACACGGCCGGGGAACAACCGCAAATGAATACCGTTCAAACGCCTGTCGGAGGGCAGTATAAAGTGACCTTGTCTGACGGCACCATGGTATGGATGAATGCGGAATCGGTGCTGAAATTTCCTGCTTCTTTTACGGATACCGAACGGCTTGTTCAGGCAGAAGGGGAGTTATATTTTGAAGTGACAAAAGATGCAACAAGGCCCTTTAAAGTACAGACCGGCCAACAGGTGGTGGAAGTACTGGGTACCCATTTCTCCATAAAATCCAGTACAAATAATGCCATAGTGAAAACGGCCCTGCTGGAAGGACGGATCCGGATTACCGGCGGTGCTTCCAGCCCGCAGATCCTGGAACCGGGAGAAGTTTCGGAATACCAGGCAAAAACGAATGAGCTGAAAATAACTGCCTATAAAAACCTGGAGGAAACGACTGCCTGGAAAGACGGGTATTTCTTGTTTGACAGCACTGATTTTATCGCGGTTCAGGACCAACTGCAAAAATGGTATAATGTAACTTTTGTTTATGAGCAAGTACCCCGGGTGCAGTTCTTTGGCAAAGTACCCCGTAATGTGCCGCTGTCGCGGGTACTCAGGTTAATGGAAATGGTCGGTGAGGTAAAATTTAAAATTGAAGGGAGGAAAATATATGTAATAACAGAATAAAAAACCGGAAGTGGTGCAACACTCCCGGTAACAAAGGCTAATAAAACTGACGTAATCATTCATTAACCCAATAGAACAAAGTTATGAACTTTGATGTGAATCGCGTTCAAACGTGTATCCGCAGGCTGTGGCGTGTGCAAATTGCCTGCAAAATTGATCCCAATTTATTGTTAAGTATGAAGCTGACTGTTGTTTTCGTAATTGCGGCATGTTTACATGCTGGAGCTGTTGTGCATTCACAACAGATAACGCTGAAAGCCAGGAACCAGCCTTTCAAAAATGTAATTGAAAGGATCGGCACACAAAGCGGGTATGCTGTTTTTGCCAATGCAGAAGATATTTCCCGGGCAAGAACCGTTACCCTGAACCTGAGCCGGGCTTCGCTGAAAGAAGCACTGGAAGCCTGTTTCAGTGATCAGCCACTATCCTGGGAGATTGTGGATCAATCTATTATTATCCGGAAAAAGAAAGCATTGATCCCCGCACCGGTAGTACAACTGCCGCGTTTACAGGACAGCCTTTTAACAGGTAAGGTTGTTGATGAAATAGGGGTGGGTATTATTGGTGCCAGTGTGACCATTAAAGGCACCGGTACCGGTACCAATACAGATATGGCCGGTAAGTTTGAACTGAAGCTCCCCCCGGGCAGGGTGATACTGGTGGTTACTTCGGTGGGGTATGAGCCCCAGGAAATACCCGTTTCGCTTTCAAGAATGAAAGAACTGGAAATTACCATGAAAGTATCAACAAAAAATGAAGAAGATGTGGTGGTGGTGGCTTATGGAAAGCAGAAGAAAGAAAGCGTGGTAGGGGCTATTACCACTGTTACACCATCCAGTTTAAAAGTGCCGTCGAGCAATCTTACAACAGCTTTTGCCGGAAGATTGGCTG
>DASVMC010000137.1:0-6148 GCA_036384555.1 Niabella sp.
GGTCTACTTTTGATCAGATCTTACAGCGAAAAGATCATCCAAAGGGGCGGTTCTCAAAAAACGTTCCGGGAGGAAGGGAATTAAAAGGTTTTGCTTTGCCAATGATCTTATGTAACCTCGTGCTGGAGATCGAACATTTATTAGCCGCGGAAACGGTAGAGCGTGTTCTGAGCGCAGGGGTGAACGAAGTAATGGAGCTGTTCTATCGTAAAGATCTGGGAGTTATTGTGGAGAACGTAGGGATCAATGGCGATTGGGTGGATTGCTTTGAAGGGCGCCTGGTGAATCCGGGACACGGACTGGAAGCCATGTGGTTCATCATGGATATTGCGAAACGCAGGAAGGATGAACCGCTTATCCGGAGATGTGTTGCTGTTTCCCTGGGTACACTGGAATATGGCTGGGATCGTGAAGAGGAGGGGATTTACTATTTCCGCGATGTAAAAGATTTTCCTTTGCAGCACCTGGAATGGGACCAAAAGCTTTGGTGGGTACATTTAGAAGCATTAGTGGCTGTATTTAAAGGGTATGAATTAACGCGCGATGAACGGTGCCTGGAATGGATAGAACGGCTGCATGAGTACATCTGGAAGCATTTTGTGGACAGGGAATATGGAGAGATGTATGGCTACCTTAAACGGGACGGAACGCCCTTGTCAGATGCCAAAGGAGGAAAATGGAAGGGGTGTTTCCATGTTCCAAGAGCATTGTTTCAATTGTGGAAAACAGCGGAGCGGATTCATGCAGGAACAGCATTATAAAGAATAACGGAACTGGTTTATGAATAATCAACGATTGTATGTCTGGGCACTTATTGCCTTAGCCGTCCTTTATTTTATGATGGGCTTTGTAACCGTATTGAATGATAGCCTGGTGCCCTATTTTAAACAAGGGTTCAGCCTGAATTATACCCGGTCTTCTTTAGTGCAGTTTTACTTTTATCTGACTTATGGGCTCATTTCGATTCCGGCAGGAAAACTGGTGATGCGTACCGGTTATAAGCAGGGCATGATATTGGGGTTCTTATTAGCCGCAATGGGCGCATTGCTTTTTTGGCCTGCTGCCACCCTGCATAAGTATGTTCTCTTTCTCGGTGCGCTTTTTGTAATTGCCGTTGGGATCGTTCTCCTGCAGGTTTCGGCAAATCCGTATATCACAGCTTTGGGATCCCGGGAAACCGCAGCTTCCCGGTTAACATTGATCCAGGGGATCGGCTCTGTGGGTACCACCCTGGCGCCCGTTTTCGGAGCACATTTTATTCTTTCCGGCATCGGCCGGTCTGAAAATTCATCACACGCATTAATTGTTCCTTATCTGTTGATTGCAGGTGTATTATTGCTTATTGCCGGAGTGGTATGGAAGCTCAGGCTTCCGGTAGTACATCAGGCCTCGGCCAGGGCTGCGTATTCGTTATGGCGCCTCCTGAAACAATTCCCGAGGTTGCGGTTCGGCGTACTTGCATTATTTCTTTATGTTGGTGCAGAGGTCGGTATCGGAACTTTTTTAACCAATTATACGGCTGATCAGCTTCAGATCTCAGAGGCAAAGGCTAATTACTTTGTTGCTTATTACTGGGGCGGAATGCTGATTGGAAGATTATTAGGCGCATTTGCCCTGCGCTATGTGCAGGCATCCCGGCTCCTGTTGCTGTTAGCGGCAATGGCTACAGCAGCTGTGCTTTTGTCAGTGAATACGGAAGGGATGCTGTCTGTTGTCCTTTTGATCGGCTGCGGGCTTTGTAATTCGGTGATGTTTGCTTCTGTTTTTAGTCTTTCGGTGGATGGGATGGGACCCTATACCGGGCAGGCATCCGGTATTTTGTCTACTGCCATTATTGGAGGGGCTGTCTTAACGTATGTGCAGGGGTATCTGAAAGATCATATGGGCTGGCCGGCTGCCTTTTGCATTCCGGCGCTGGCTTATATCGGCATCTTTGCTTACGCCCGTTTTGCCGGTAAAAATAAACCGGAGTGATTTTTTATTTACAATGTTTTTATTGTGTGGCTCCTGTTTTTTAATTAATATTCCTTTTTCAAACTAATTAAATAAATATTTTAAGAAATATTTGATTTTTAATAAAATATTTATTTTCTTTGATTGACGGTAGCGGCCAAACGATAGGTTGAATAGGCATAGCCAGTATTTAGTCAACCTGAAAACGCTGTTTTGGGTATTCGTAAGCTTGTTCGTGTATTGTCTTTTATGATGTCGGCAGAACCATACCGGAACAGCAGGTCCTGGTTAAAAGAACAGCGGCTTAGTCATGCAAACGGAACGATGTGAGAAGATAAGCAATACTATACAGAGGCGGCGGCTGATAGAGCACACCCGCTTTCAGCGAACAGGTATCGGGATCATGCATAAGGTGGTACTGATAAGAGGTACAGGTTAAAGAAAGTTGCGGGCTGGTTCAAAATCGGTCTGGTAATAAGGGTACCGGCTGATGCTTAAAGATGTTGGTTGTATACCACTAAAAATGGGATACTAAAAGCATAAATAATTTGAGAGAATAAATGAAACAGACGATCTATACCATTTTGTTCCTGATGTCCCTGCTTCCTTTGCATTTGGCAGCACAGCAGCTTTTTGAAATACCTGCGGATGGAGATACACGCTGGATCAGCTTTGAAAATCCCACAGGAGCGAAGGGGATGGGAGCGATCGAAAATAAAGGCGCAAAAGGGCATGCCTCAGAATGGATCGAGCCGGGGGAAAGCAAAGTATTGATGGATTACGAGGGGGTCGGTATTATCAATCGTATCTGGATGACCTTTATTGAAAGGAGCCCTGCCTCCTTACGTTCCATCAGGATCGAGATGTACTGGGACCATGCTGCCAAACCAGCCGTATCGGCGCCGCTGGGCGATTTCTTTGGTATAGGCCTTGGACGAAGAACGGCTTTTCAAAGCGCCCTGTTTTCCGATCCGGAAGGAAAATCATTCAACTGTTATATTCCGATGCCTTTCAGCAAACATGCAAAAATCGTATTTATCAATGAATCAAAGAGCAGGCAGCTGCTGTTCTATGATATCAATTTTACCGCTCTCAGGGTGCCGGATAAAAGTGGTGAATATTTCCATGCATACTGGAGTAACAATGCACATACACGCCTGGGGGAGGATTTCCCCGTATTGCCTGTGGTTACCGGCCGGGGGCGTTTTCTGGGTACAAATATCGGCATCATAACCGATAAAGTGTACAGGAACACCTGGTTTGGAGAAGGCGAAGTAAAAATATACCTGGATGGAGACCAGGCGCATCCAAGTCTGGCGGGCACCGGTACTGAAGACTATATCGGATCTGCCTGGAACCTGGGCGCCTTTGCGCATCTTTACCAGGGAGCACCGGTTGTGGATAAAGAGAAAGGACAGTTCGCCTTTTACCGGTACCATGTACCGGATCCTGTTTTTTTCAGAACCAGCTGTAAGGTTACTATTCAGCAGATGGGCGGCGGCGGCCGGGATTCCATCCGGGCAATTATAAAAGCCGGCGGTAAGGCCCGCCCGGTATCGGTAATGACTTCAAAGGGACTGGTCCAGCTAATGGAAACGCCCGGTTATCCGGATCTTTTCAATGATCAGTTCCCTAAAGAGGAATGGGTGAATTTTTATCGCATCGATCAGTATACAGCCACTGCTTATTTCTATCTGGACAAACCGGAAAATGACCTGCCGTCGTTACCACCACTGGAAGAGCGGCTGAAGGGATTGTAAAGGAGCATTAAAAATGCGTAGATACATGTTTATCGGATTAAAATAAATCAATTATGCAAAGCAACACAAAAATAACAGATGAACAGGGGCTGTGTTGCTCTTTTGATACTTCCCGGGAATTTTACAAAGCAGGTATAGCTGTTGTTAAGCAATACAAATGCATGCAGTTAAAATATATGCTGGGTTTATTGTTCTGGCTGGGAGCGGGGATGATAGCCTGTGCACAAACGGGAATAAAAAGTATTGCCTACTATGGCAGTGCGCAGAATGATTTATATATCCTGTTACAAGAAGAAGGGTATCAGCTCAAACAATACAAGACACCGGAAGCAGCCATCCGGGCTGCACCTGCAGGCTCCGGTGTGCTGATCACCGCCGTTCATTACCCGGAAACAGATCCTGAGAACCGGTTCAGTGCAGCTATGCTGCAGACCGCAGCTTCCAGAAGATTGCGGATCTATGTAGAATACCCGTCGGCCTATCCCGGATTAGCTATTCCGTCGAAGCCGTTGGAAACACACCTGGAAAGAGGTGTGGTAACAACCGATCTGTTTGGATCAGCGGCACCGCGTATGGCCTTGCTGGGCATCCAGAACTGCCATGTATTACCGGTAACGGTAAAGGACCCGTTGATCGTTCTGGCAAAAGTAGTAGGCGTAGACAAAGCAGAGCTGGGGCTGGACAGTACGGTCTCCAACCCGCTGTTGTTCCGTAAGAACGGGGTGTTGATAGGCACTACAGCGTTCAGCAATTTTAAAACAGGTCGCTATGGACCGGAAGTGCCGGTAAGAAGCGTGTTGTCCTATATCGTATCACAACTTACAGGAGTGCCCACAACTATTAAACAATGGGAGCCGGATGTGCGGCCGATGTTTGGAAGAAGTGAGCAGCTGCCGTCCAACGCCCTGCGTAACAGTATTCAGAAAGGAGTGGAGTGGTATGCCAACGGCAGGTTCTACATTCATGCCAGCTGGAAGAAGGAATGGGAAAAATATGGCAGCGACGGGTTAAAGCCGGTAGGGCCGCCGGTAAGCCAGGATCATCCGGCTGGTGATGGTTCCCTGGGGATACTGGAAGGGCACACTTCCACCATCTATTATGACGGGAGCCAGCAATACCGTTACTGGATGCGTGCTGATGTACAGGGAGAAGCCAGCATGGCCCTTGCGGCAGCCGGCCGGTTACTGGACAACAGGGATTATGAGAACAGGGCAAAGAATATTATTAATTATTTGTTTAAAACATCGAACCTGCGTGCCGGTGCCAAGAATGATCCGCAGAGTCCGGCTTATGGATTGATCGGGTGGGCCACAACGAATGCAGGTACTTTTTATGGTGATGATAACTCCCGTGCGATACTGGGAGCGCTGGGTGCGGCTGCCTATCTCAAAACGGGTCAATGGGATGAGGAGCTGGCAGCGGCGATCCTGGGCAATTTCAGGACAACGGGCCGTGAAGGGTTCCGGGGCGAGCGGCTGGAAGAAGCGGATATTATAAAGAACGGCTGGCGCTATTATTACAACCGGGACCTGGAACATCCGTCTCCGCATTTTGAATCGTGGATGTGGGCGTTGTACCTGTGGCTGTATCATAAAACGAGGTACCAGCCGCTGCTGGATCGTACCAAAAAAGCGATTGCCATTACGATGCAGGCTTACCCGGATAAATGGAAGTGGGGGAGCAGCCTTCAGACGCAGCGGGCACGTATGATCCTGCCACTGGCGTGGCTGGTACGGGTGGAAGATACGCCAGAGCACCGGCAATGGCTGGATAAAATGATCAGGGAGTTATTACGTTACCAGGACAGCAGTGGTGTGATCCGGGAAGAGCTGGGTAAGGGCAAAGGGATGTTTAAGGAGCTGAAAACAAACAATGATTATGGTTCAGATGAAGGGTCGCTGATCACTAAAAACGGGCAGAAAATAGGTTGTATGCTGTACACCAACAATTTTGCTTTATTCAGCCTGCATGAGGCAGCATTGGCCACGGGGAATACAGACTATCTGCAGGCGACGCGGAAGCTGTCCGATTTTTTAACGAGGATCCAGGTGCAGAGCAGTAAACATAAGGATCTTGACGGGGCGTGGTTCCGTGCATTTGATTATGGGAAATGGGAGTACTGGGCATCGAACTCGGATGCGGGGTGGGGCGCGTGGTGCACGTTAACGGGTTGGATCCAGAGCTGGATCGTGACCACACAAACGCAGATCGTGCAGCACCAGAGTTACTGGGACCTGACCGGGCATACATCGATCGGAACTCCTGCTCAAAAGTTGATTCATCAGATGCTGGATACAGCAAAACCGTAAGAACATGTTGAGAAAATATACTGAAATAAAACAGGTAAGCCCCGATCAAAAGATATTGAAATGGGCAATGCTTTGGATCCGCCATTTAAGTAGCCAGCAGTTAGCGCTAAGGGCATGTATAAAAAC
>DASVMC010000138.1:0-2738 GCA_036384555.1 Niabella sp.
GGCGTCCATTAATAACTCTAATTACCCCATTACTGGTACCGGTCTTACCAGCGGGGTATGGATTGCCAACTATGATAACCCGGATGTAAAATGGGAACAGGCACAGTCATTAAACCTGGGGCTTGATTTTACCTTGCTGCACCATAAACTGGACGGATCTTTTGACGTGTATAACAAAACAACAAAAGATATGCTTTATTTGCTGGACCTTCCGGCACAAGCTATCGGAGGTGGGCAGTCGCCCTATGTGAATCTGGGAGAAATGAGCAACAAAGGATTTGAACTGGTATTAAATTATCATTATACCAGCCATGCAGCCAGTAACCCCTTCACTTTTGACGCAGGTGTGAACTTTTCGAGAAACGTAAATAAACTGGTTTCGTTGTCGGAAGGAATTAAAAAAGTGAATATACTGAGCAACCGGTCTGTAATACCTTCAGTGATCATGGAAGGATTACCTTTCGGTGCTTTTTATGGTTACCAGGTTGAAGGCCTCTTTAAATCGGCTGATGAAATTAGCAGCGCTGCTACCCAAACCGGAGCGCATCTGGGTGGATTCCGGTATGCAGATATTAATAAGGACGGTGTCATCGATGATAATGATCTGACCTACATTGGAAGTCCTCATCCGAATTTTATTTATGGAGTGAACCTGAATGCGAGCTATTACAATTTTGATATTTCCCTGTCTTTTAACGGATCTCAGGGAAATAAGAACTTTGATATGACCCGCTTGTACACTGACCTTAGCTTGTTTGATGGCGCGGTGAGCGACCGGATGCTGAATGCCTGGAGTCCTGAAAATACCAATAGCAATATACCGGCGCCTTACCGGAACCGGCCGTCTATTGAAATGTTGTCCAACAGTTATTTTGTACAGGACGCAAGTTACATGAAACTAAAATTGGCGCAGATCGGCTATAATTTCAAGATGAACGGAATGCTGAAGGAAAAAATTAAGAACCTGCGGTTGTATGTAAGTGCTACCAACCTGTTTACCATTACCAAATACAGTGGTCTGGATCCTGAAGTTACCTCTTCGCCGGGATCTTTATTTAATGCTCCGGGGGTAGATATGGGAATGTACCCGATGTCTCGCCAGTACCTGGTTGGTTTAAACGTTACATTCTAAATATTGATTTTAAAAATAGTATTGTATGATAAAGAAAATATATAAATCCATATTCCTTCTTTCGGTTATTGCCCTGGCATATTCCTGTGGAAAAGGATTTTTAGATGCTAAACCCCAGGGCGTCCTTTCAGAAGCCCAGTTAGCGAATACTAAAGGGGTGGAATCGGCGCTGATCGGTGCTTATGGTATCATGAACGGGAATATCAGTGGTACCTGGGGTAACTATTCCAGCGGCCCAAGCCAATGGTTGTTTGGAGAAGTAGCTGCAGACGATGCACATAAGGGTAGTAATAGCTCTGACCAATCGCCGATGAATGATATCGAATTGCATAATGTACTTCCTTCCAATGATAACCTGCCCACAATGTGGCGTGTATATTATGAAGGCATAATCCGCTGCAATAGCACTCTGAGATTACTTAATGCAGTACAGAGCGGCAGCGGAGAAAAATTCAGTGAAGAAAGAGCTACGCAGATAGCCGCAGAAGCTAAAATGCTGCGGGGGCATTATTATTTTTTCCTGGTCAGGGTATTTAAAAATATTCCTTATGTTGATGAAACCATGACTACACAGGATGCAACACAGGTGACAAATGATAAGGATGTATACCCGATGATCGAGGCTGATTTTAAAGCGGCTGTAGCCGGCTTGCCACAGGATTATACAAAACCTTTAGGTGAGGTTGGCCGGGTAGACAAATATGCGGCAGAAGCTTACCTGGGGAAATTATATCTCTACCAGAAAAAGTATTCAGACGCATTACCCTTGCTCAAAGATGTAATTACACATAAACCTGCATTGGCCAGTTTAGCATTTGATGCTAATTTTAATATTAAAACTAAAAATGGCGCAGAAGGAATACTGGTTGCTCAAAGTATTATCAATCCGGACGGAAGCGGGGATAACGCTAATGTGGGAGACATGCTGGCAGGCCTTTATGGGAATTCACCCGGCGGTTGTTGCGGCTTCTATCAGCCATCGGTGGACCTGGTAAATGCCTTTAAAGTAGGCACTGACGGCTTACCTTACCTGGATGGAACCTACAGAACCAATCCCTACAAATCAGACCAGGGGTTGAGTGGTACAGCACTTGATAATTATAAACTGGATACGACCCTGGCTTTTGATCCCCGACTTGATTATACGGTAGGCAGGCGACAGGTAAAATATCGCGACTGGGGTGTATTGGTGCCCGGCTGGATACGGGATCAGGCATTTGCAGGTCCTTTTGTAGCTGTAAAACAGATGATCAATGTAGCCGATTTCAGCGGCAATGTGGCTAACGGCGCCAATTATCTTACTGCACAAAACGTAAATATTATCCGGCTTTCTGATGTATACCTGATGGCTGCAGAGTGTGCAGTAGAAACCAATGCACTTGAGGATGCGAGAACCTGGATAAATGCGGTGCGGACCCGAGCGGGTAATTTAGCCCCGGTATTAACAGCCTATGGGAACCCTGCCGCCAAATACCTGGTAAAAACCTACCCCTCTTTCTCCAGCCAGGATTATGCGCGGAAGGCGGTGCAGTTTGAAAGAAGATTGGAACTGGCCCTGGAAGGGCACCGATACTATGATCTGGTACGGTGGGGAACAGCCAAAGCG
>DASVMC010000139.1:0-2806 GCA_036384555.1 Niabella sp.
ATTCATAATGTAACTCATTCGTAAACTCAGGATAGTAAAAAGGTAAGTGAGGCCTCAATAAAGCGCTTTTAGGTTTCATAAAAATGACCGGTTCTTCCGGAATCTCATTTCCCAACTCCCTGGCATGCGCTGCATAGTTTCGTCCAACACAAATAATTTTCATAATAAAGCAGGATTTAAAAACTCTTATAATTACAACGTATATGTTTTGTTATTTATTTCATTCATAGCTGCTTCAATACCCTGAAACAGGAATGTTTCGATAGCAATAACCGCTCGCTCTATTTTGAGCTGCACCAGCGCTTCTTCTTCCTTCCTCCATTTTCCTAGTACAAACTCAGCCTGCATACCTTTGGGAAAATCATTTCCGACCCCAAATCTTAGTTTTGGATAAGCAGTAGTATTTAATGAAGCCTGTATGCTTTTCAAACCATTATGCCCTCCGTCACTTCCTTCAGGCCTGAACCTCATTTTTGATAAAGGTAATGCTAAATCATCTAAAATTGTTAAAGAACGTTCTACCGGAATTTTCTCTTTATCTAACCAGTATTTAACCGCTTTCCCGCTCAGGTTCATAAACGTGGTAGGACAAATGCAAACGGCAATGCGCCCCTTTACCTTTGCTTCTGCTACATATGCGAACCGGTCGTTCCTGAACGTTGCCCCGTGCTTACGTACAAAAGCAGCAGCAATATCAAAACCAATATTATGACGGGTATGTGCATATTCATTACCTATGTTCCCCAAACCTGCAATTAAATACTTCATACTGTTTACCAAAATTATTAAAAATAAAAAACCTGCATCTATATGATGCAGGCTTTTTATCTGTTTTTTGTAAAAATTTATTTTTTCGCAGCGGCTTCTTCCTGCTTCAGCTGTCTTGTCATTACAATAGAAGCAATAGGAATACGCGGAGAGTTCAGAATTTCCATGTTCTCCACTTTCACATCTTCCACGCGGATGTTTGCGTTGATTTCCAGGTTATCAACAGGCACTTCGATCACTTCCTTCAGGTCTTTGGGAAGCGCTTTTACTTTCAACGCCTTGATCTTGGATACAAAGCGTCCGCCATCTTTAACCCCTTTTGCACTTCCGGTGAATTTCAGCGGAATAGTTGCAACCACTTTTTTGTCGTCGATCAGCTCTAGAAGATCTACGTGAATCAGTTCATCGGAAACTTTATCAAACTGCAGGTCCTTTAAAATACATCTGTAAGTAGCGCCCTCCAGCTTCACCTCTGCCAGCTGAAAGTTCGGTGTATACACTAGTCCTTTAAATGCTGCAGCCGGCGCACTGAAATTGATCTCTTTAGCACCCCCGTAAATTACAGCAGGCACAGCGGCCTGAGAGCGGATCTGGCGGGTGGCTCTTTTGCCAAATTCGGTCCTCAGTTGTCCTTCGATTGTAATTGTTTTCATTTTATATATTTGTTTTAATTTACTACGGATTTGAAGTTCTCAGGTTAGAATGAACAAAAAGGCTGGTGATACTTTTATTTTCAAAAGCGTGTTTGATCGCAATTGCAAAAAGATTTGCTACCGTAATGACCTTTATCTTCCCTTCTACTTTTTTGATCGGAATGGTATTACAAACCACTAATTCATCCAATGCGCTGTTCTCAATGTTTTCGTACGCCTTCCCGCTTAAAATGGGGTGTGTGATCATTGCCCGCACGCTTCTTGC
Source organism: Niabella sp. (assembly GCA_036384555.1). GTDB lineage: Bacteria > Bacteroidota > Bacteroidia > Chitinophagales > Chitinophagaceae > Niabella. The sequence goes on from DASVMC010000139.1 coordinate 1,687, forward strand.
CCCCTTTTCCATTATTAACCCGGCACTTTTTGCCAATGTTCCCCCTGTATCACAGATATCATCAATGATCACCACATTCCGGTCTTCCACATCTCCTATTACCCGCATGCTGGCTATTTCATTTGCCCGTTTCCGGTGTTTATCGCAAATGACCATTTCAGCATTAAAATAGCTGGCAATTTCCCTTATCCGGTTGGTAGCGCCCACGTCAGGGGCTGCAAAGGTAAGGTTTTCCAGCTTCAAATCCTCTACATATGGAATAAAAACTGCATGGCTGTCCAAGTGATCCACCGGGATATCAAAATATCCCTGGATCTGAGGAGCATGCAAATCCATGGTAATAATCCTGTCTGCCCCCGCTGCAGTTAACATATTGGCAACCAGCTTACTACCTATTGCCACCCGCGGCCGGTCCTTGCGGTCCTGGCGGGCATATCCGTAATAAGGCATTACCACGATCACTTTATAGGCCGATGCTCTTTTTGCGGCATCGATCATTAAAAGCAATTCCATGAGGTTATCCGCCGGTGCGTAGGTGCTCTGGATCAGGAATACGTAATCGCCCCTTACGCTTTCCAGGAAATTAACATAGATCTCCCCATCGCTAAAACGCTGGGTATGCACTTTTCCTAACTCGCAGCCATAGCGGCCACATATTTCCTCTGCTAACTCGTGTGATGCCGAACCGGCAAAAATTTTAGCTGAATGCATGTTGAAAACCGGAAGTTCCATTTGTAAGTGAATGAGCGGCGAAGATATTAATATCTGCCTCAATTCACCAAGCAAAATATGCACGTTTTGAAAAAAAGTTATAGCACCCCGATCTATTTTGTATCTTGTGTTGATGAAAACCAAAAACACCATAAAAGATTGGGCCAAGGACGACCGGCCCCGTGAAAAGCTAATTGCCAGAGGGCCCCAGAGCCTGAGTAATTCCGAACTGCTGGCTATATTACTTCACAACGGAACTCCCCAAAAAACAGCATTGGATCTGGCAAAAGAAGTACTGGAGTTGGGTAGTAACCATTTGAGTGACCTGGGAAAATTGACCCTTTCTGAACTGATGCACGTAAAAGGTATTGGCGAAGCCAAAGCAGTAACGCTAAGCGCTGCCCTGGAA
>DASVMC010000140.1:0-9471 GCA_036384555.1 Niabella sp.
AATACACTGCATTGATCCTGCTGCTGACCATCCTGTGTGGCTGTAAAAAAGAAACTGTTCCGGCTAACAACGGCGGGCCACCTGTTGAGGATACTACTCACCTGAAGAATTACAATAAGGATCTTACAATTGTAAATTGGAATATGGAATGGTTTGGAGATGCGTTCGCTTTTAGGAGTGATATTAACGAGCAGGCAGTTAATGCAGGGCTTATCCTGAAGTATTTGGATGCAGATCTTTATGGCCTATGTGAGATTGTGGATACTGCCCGCTTTGGAAATATGATCCGGCAATACCTGGGAGATGAGTTCAGGTATTTGATCAGTCCTTATCCGAATATAGATCAAAAGCTTGCCATTGTATATAACCGGAATATTTTCAGGAATGTAAGTGCCAGGCCTTTTATGGCGGTGAGTGCTACGGCAGCGGTTAGTTTTGCAAACGGCCGGTTTCCTTTTTTATTCATGGCCGATGCCGTCGTTAATGGCGTAAGACAGCAGGTATGCTTTATAGCGTTACACGCAAAATCAGGAACTGCTATTGAGGCGTATGAAGATCGTCTCAATGGCGCTGCAGAGTTGAAAGATAGCCTGGATCATTACTGGAATACTCAAAATTGTATGATCCTGGGAGATTACAATGATCATTTAAATAACAGTATACTAAAAGGAAAGGGATCACCCTATAAAAATTTTGTGGACGATACTGCCCGTTATTTGCAGGTGACCCTGCCGCTTAATAGCCCCGGATACCAGTCTACTATTGATTATCCCAATTCTGTTATTGATCAGCAGGTCGTCACCGGAAACCTGAAGCGGTGGTATGTAGGCAACTCCGTTCAGATAAGAACAGATGTACGGCTTATAGTGCCCGACTATACGACGAACAATACTTCAGATCACTATCCGGTATCTTCGGTTTATCGTATTTCCCATTGATGGCCAGGAATGAGTTTAATAACCTGTTATTTTCATTTTGACCGCTGTGCGAAGTCACTGATTTAGCACGCTATATGGTCTTAAAGTTTCAAACCTGCAGCAGGCGATACATCTCAGTATGCAGCCATTTGCATAAAGGAATAACCGCTTCTTATAAATCTAAAATGCTGATTTTAAAATACTTAAAAAATTTGCATTTGACCTGTCAGATGATGTAACTTTATAGAGGTTCTTTTCTATTCTTTTACCTAAAAATGTTTCGTTATGACAGTTTTACATCGTATTGAATTCTGGGGCGAAACACACCATCCAAAGTGGATGGATATTGTGCGGATAGGGCTTGGTCTTTTTCTTATTTATAAAGGTGTTCAGTTTGCTCAGCACTATACAGTTCTGATGGATCTTATGCCGGGATGGATGTCGTTTGGCTCTTTTTCCGAATTGCTGATCGGTCATTACATTGTAGGAGCTCATATATTAGGAGGAGCGCTGCTTACTTTAGGCTGGCTCACAAGAGCGGCCTGCATTATGCAGATCCCCATTTTATTGGGGGCTGTTTTTCTGGGTAATCAATTCACCAATGTGCTGCACCCGTTCTCCAATTTATTATTGGCAATTGTGGTGTTGTTATTATTGATCTATTTTTTAGTGGCCAGTAACGGGCCCTGGTCACTGGATGCCATTCATGCAGGAGAAGAAGAGAAGAAATAATGGAGGCACAGCGTGGCTATTGCTGTTGATAATAGGCAGTACGCATGCGTACCAGGATCTGGTTAACGGCATTGAGATCCGGGGTGTCGGACAGGGAGCTGTTAAGATAAAGCTCTTTTAGACCCTGCATCATCTTGTCTGCCTCCTGTACCAGTTCGTCATATTCGCGTTCACCTTTTTTTATCTGCAGCAGCAGCAGACGGTCGGTTCTTCTGACATTGATCCTGTTCTCCGAAACGATCTCTTTTGCCATCTTAAGCAAACGGAATACATGCATCATGTTTTTAGCATCGTAGTTCTTACCATGATCCATAGTGCTCTGATAGCGCGCGGCGTTCCGTTTTTTCACCCAATCCTGGTATTCTTTATATTTTTTACAATATACGGAATAACCATCCCTGTTAAAATAAAGGAGGCCGATGGGTACTGCCTCCCGCGGGATGGAGCTGGTACAAACAACATTGGAAATTTCTTTTCTGAATATGCCGTTATATTCCTGCAGTGATGAATGATACAGCTGGTAAAATCCTTAAAATGGAGAAGAGCAGACAGCCCCATTGATTCCTGCGTAAACGACTGTTGCCTGAGATAATCTGTTAAGGGAATACTGCTTTTACCGGTATAAACATAGCAGAAGTCTGCCGGGATTTTCCGTTCATCGCCCATAGGGTTAACGATCTTTTTTTCCAGTCCGCGGGCTTTTTTGATCTGGCTGTAGGCATAGTTGGCAAAGGTTTGCTCACAAAGCCGGGATAAAAAAAGTTCTGCGGATAAAAGGTCCATTAAGGGATGGCGTAACAGGATGCAATCCTCCGGTACCGCCAGCAATTCCAGGATATTGGGATTGTTCCTGGCCAGCAGTTCCATAAAACGGTTTAGCTCGTAATACACAATATCATTCGTTTCATTAGCTACCTGCGCTGTATATTCCATGGAATAATACAGCTCCTGTGGCAACACGAACACACCTTTAATATCGGTATCCGAAGCAGGTGTATCCAGGCCGTAAGCCCTGCTGCCGGAGATCACCTCCAGGATGAGCCAGCCATTTTTCTTTACGTCATTTATGCTAAGTGGTTTCATTAAGCTTGTTTATAAAATAATGATTTAGCAGCTCCATTCCTGTATTGTTCACTTTCAGCTGCTCCCCGGAGGCAGCAGCCAGGTGCTCAAACTGTTTCTCGATCCACTTAAAAAGCATGGGCGGCCCCTTGTGATAATAGCTTTCCGGTTTTGTGGCTTTTAACGCCACCAGCTCCATGATGGTTTTATTCACAGCAGCATTGTTGTAGCGGAGCAGTTTTCCCAGCTCCATAGGCACTACCTGGTCGTCAAGAAGGACCCAGTTGCAGGACAGGAGCGAGCGCAGCATATAAAAAAGACTTTTTAATTTAAAAGGCTTTCCGGGTTGTACCTGCTCCCTGAATTTTAATGCCAGTGAGTAATGATGAAAAAAAACAGCGATCGGTGAGTAATAGGTTGCTATTAACTGCCGGAACTCCTGTTTAAAGCCGGGCGCTGCGAAATAGACGATCGGAGACTGAAAACGCTCGATCAGCGGCACATTGGATTTTTTCAGCAGCAGTAAACATTTCTTCAGGTCCCAGCCGGTGATGTCAAGATCATCTTTCATAAATTCGATCGAATCTTTTTTTGCAGATAAGGAAAGATACCAGTTCCTTTCATGCCGATAGATAAAACGTACGTCGTAGTCACTGTCCGGAGAAGGAAATCCCCAGGCCCAGCTGCCGGTTTCGCAGGCGTACAATAATTCTATATTTTTCCGGTTCCCGATTTCTTTCAGATTCCTTTTTATGATGGTGCGCATGTCTTATGATTTGAACATTCAAAATTAGATGAAAAGACCTGTAAGGGCTTCTAAACCTTACAGGTCCCGTTTATTTGTTCGGAATAAAGATCTGTTTCAGCTGATCGATCAATACCCCGTTGCCGTTGATACTGATGTTGCTGATCTTGTCTGCGATCTTTTCTACATATTCCATTTCTTTCAGTTTCCAGAGCATTGCATTTTCTTCCATCAGCCGTGCGGTATTCAGCAGGCTCCGGGTGCTGGCGGTCTCCTCTCTCCGCATAATGGTATTGGCCTGTGCCTTTTTCTCTGCCACCAGTACCTGGTTCATGATCTCCCGGATATCGCCCGGAAGAATGATGTCCCGTATACCAAACCCGGTTACCTGTACGCCGAGTGCTGCCGCCGCCGTTGCTACCTGTTGCAGTACAACCGGGGCGATGTTTTCCTTTTTGTCCAGCAGCTCGTCGAAGGCAAAGCCGGCCACATATTCCCTGAGGGCATGCTGGATAGCTACGTACAACTGCCGGTCGTAGCCCGCATTTTCGAGTAATGCAGTTGCTGCATTGATGACCCGGTATTGTGCCCACGCATTGATCCGCAGGTTGGCTTTATCCTTTGTCAGGATCTCCTGTCCGTTGATCTCAAGTTGTTGCTGCCGTACATCTGCCTTAGCTACATGAATGGCAATGGCATTCTTCCACCAGTAGTGGGTCCCCGGGCTCAGCTCGCCCTGTGGCTTTCCATCTACAAACAGCAATGCTTTTTCGTAGCTTTCCACTTTGTAGGTCCGCACATAAGGTGCTACCAGCTTATTTTCCAGCAGGCCCCGGTCGATGTTTTCGGTAATTCCGATCTTGCTGAGATCTGCTTTTACGAACTCATACCGGATCGCCGATTTCCAGAATGCATACCGGCCGGCAGTAAGCACTTTCTGAAACAACCCGTTTTGAAATTGCAGGGCTATTTCCTGATCGGCCACTTCAATTACTTCCAGTGCAGTTGCCAGTTCGGTGTCTTGCAACAGCAGGTTCAGTTCCACCGGAGGCAGGAACGGCTGGGTGCAGTCATAAACGATGGCGTTTTTCTGCCACAGCCAGTAGGAGCCCTCCCGGAGTATTTTCTGATAAGCCCCTCTTTTAAATACCAATGCCACCTGGTGTGCATTTACGGTTACTTTTTTCATGATCTTATGGTTTAAAATAGTTATGCTGTTTAAAATACCGCTCCTCTCCGGAGAAAGGAGCGGTTGGAAAATGCCGGCCGGCTTCCACCCATCCGGTACGGAGGCCGGCTTCAGACCGGTGTTGAAGACCGGTTTGTTTTTGGAGCGGAAATTATTGTACCCTGTTCCTGAACAAAGCGATCTCCGGTGCCTGTCGTTTACGCCCGCCTGCTGGTGCTTTCCGGGCTGCCATCTGTTTAATGCATCAGTGACGCTGAACAGAAGAGCCGGGGCCTACCGTCATTTTCCGGTGTACATCTTTTTTAAGAAGTGATGCGCTTCTTCTAAACCTACATCCACAGTGTAGTGTTCTACCATTGAACTATCACGTGCGAAGCGTGAGCGGGATTCGAACCCGCAGCATGTCTGTTGCTCTTCCACTGAGCTATTCCGTTTTACAACGGAAAGGGGAGTCGAACCCCTGACCCACAGGTTATGGTGCCATGCCGTATTCCTAACAAGAGCATACAGTACGTTACAACGCCTGCACTGCGGTGCCTGAAACACACCTGCCTGGCTTTTAAGAAACGGTCAACAGCGCGTTTCGCCTTTCGGCAATAAGTTGTTCAAAGAACGTTGTATCGCTGCGGCAATACTTCCTTTTTGATCTCGTCACTCCTATGGGATTCGAACCCATACATTGCTGGTGCAACAGGCCGGCTCCAAATGCGCTTCCCTACTGCCTTCTTCCGGGTTCGGTGCTTCTGCAAAATCTGGTCATTTAAATGCGTGGTCTAAACGACGTCTCCCGGCCACTCCACGGCTCCGTTTAACTTTTTCCGCAGCACTTCCCTTTATGCTAAGGAGTGAATAAAAGAACTCGTTTTGTTGACAATACAAAGCTGGAACACAGGTGTGCAATCTTTTTGCATAGTCAAAAAAATAAATTATTTTCATTAAAATTCTTTTATGCCTGTTAACCGCAATGCATTGATCCGTTACCGCACCATTGATAAATGCCTGCAGAACCGTCGCCGCAAATGGACCATTGAAAACCTGATCGATGCCTGTAACGATGCCCTTTATGAGTATGAAGGCATCGAAAAAGGAGTCAGCCTCCGCACCATACGCATGGACCTGAATGCGATGCGCAGCGATAAACTGGGCTATAACGCGCCGATACTGGTGGTAGACCGGAAATACTATACCTATGAAGATCCGGAATACAGTATTTCGAAAATTCCCTTATCACATCAGGACCTGGACGTGTTGCAGGATGTGGCCTTTCTCTTACAGCAGTTCAAAGGCTTTAGTCATTTTAATGACCTGGATGAGCTGTTGCAACGTCTGGAGGATAAGATCTACACCGAGCGGGAGCAGGAGGCCCCGGTGATCGATTTTGAAAAGAACGAGTTGCTGATGGGTATCCATTGGCTGGACCCCCTGCATAAGGCGATCATCAAAAAACGATCGTTACAGGTTACCTATCAGAGCTTTTCCGCAAGGCACCCGGCCGACCTGGTGGTTTATCCGTATCTGCTGAAAGAATTCCGGAACCGCTGGTTCCTTTTGTGCATGCACCGGAAAGGGAAGGAACTCCTGACGCTGGCGCTGGACCGTATTGCAGTAGTAATAGAGCTGCAGGATGAGCCCTACCTGATCCATAAAGGATTTGATGCTTCCGCTTATTTCAACGACATCATCGGTGTAACAAGGAATGCGGCTGACCGCCCCACATTGATCACCTTTATGGCCAATACCCGGCATGCGCCCTATATCCGCACCAAACCACTTCATCCATCGCAGCAGGTTATCGCTACAGCAAATGGGTGGACCACTTTTACCATCGAGGTGATACCGAATTTTGAACTGGAACGGGAACTGCTCGGTTTTGGGGAAGGGCTGCGTGTGCTCGCCCCGAAGTCGATGGTGCGGATCATCAAGCAACGCATCAGGAAAATGCAGGAGCTTTATACGACTCCGGTGTCTGATAGCTAGATGCATCTTTGCGCCACAATCTGTTATACCGGCCAGTAGATTTCCATTGCCCGGCTGGAACGATCAGACCCGGCTTTCCATTGCTGCCAGCTGAAAACCGATAGAAGCAGGCTTTACCTGTTTGGCTGCAGCCGGTTCCGCATTACAGATCTCTGCCAGTGTGCGTGGCTCCGTAATGGTTTGGGGGTAACCCAGGTAACAAGCCAAAGCGCGGGCCTTTTCCACACCCAGTCTTCCGAATTCATATTTTGCAATGAGCCGGCCCTCCCGCAGCAGTGCCCCGTCAATAAGCGTAAGTGCGCTATTGAAGGTGCAGATCAGCTGTATGTTTAAAAAGTCGGCCAGTAACCCGTCTGATATGTTTAATAGATTGGATACTGAGGAATCGGAACTGTAACGGCGATCCATGATAATGTTTTCCGCATCTTCTATGATCAGTACCGTGTCGGGGTTATTGATCAGCAACTGGATAAAATCAGGACTCATTAAATTCCCCGCAACGGAGGGGGAGAGAAAGAGCACCCGCTTCCGGATTTTTCCGACCAGGTACCGGAGGTAGGAAGTCTTTCCCGTTCCGGGCAACCCGTGCAGCAGTACGATGCCTTTGTCGTTTTTCCGGTTCAGCCGTTGACGGATACAGGCGTCGATATCCTTGAAATCATCTTCATAAAAAAGGCCCAGATCCAGTTTGTTCCTTTTTATTTCCATTGACTTTAATAGCAGTCTGCTTCCGTCGCGTACAATCAGGTTGATCTCCAGCGGTTCCTTTTTTTTCTTTTCCAGAAATGGCTGCAACAGGTTCACGATCTCCGTAATGAGGGAGGCATTATTCCCGTCGTGCAGGATCTCGCACCAGTATTCATCCAGCTCAATGATACAGTATTCGTTCAGAAGAAAGACAGCTGTATCGTACTGGAACTTTCTGTTTTTACGTTTGAACCACTGGTGCTGAAAAATATGCCTGGTCTGGCCGGCCAGCAGCTGTTTTAACGGCTCAAATGCCTTACTGCCATCGAGCTGATTGATGAGCAATGTGCTGGGCAACTTGTCAAACTCATTCAGATACAGCACTTTTGTATTGATGAATGCATCACCAAAGAGTTCATTGGTATTGATTACCTTTTGTATAAATGTTTGATCCATTTTTTATTTTTTTTAAACTTTATGACCTCGCAAAACCGGAGGCCATAAAGTGTTTGGTAGGGGTGTTTTTCGCAACGGCCTTATTGAACAACTTTGTTGGCGCAGCTGGAACTGGCAAAGGCAAATGGTTTTGCTTTACAGGTCCAGCCCATGCCCGAAACATAGCCCATCGCTTCGCTAAGTGCTGCATTACTTTTATATGCCGCAGAAGTATTAATGTCCACATGCAGTTCGGGAGCGATCCCGTGGATTTCAAAGACTTCGTTCAATTGTAAAGTCAGCTGAACGGTTTTATCCACCTCCATTAACATCCGTTCCCGGATGCTCATTTTCCTGCGCAATAACTCCTTTTGCAGGAACAGAAAGGCGCCCTTTCCTTTTCGTACAAAAACGATCACGGTTGCAAACTCAATAACCGCGCCTTTTACCTGGCTGTCGGTGCCCAGGCAAACCTGTATGGTATTGCCGGCTTCCTGTTCCGCCACTAATGCTTTGTTCACTTCTTCAGCAACTGGTCCGCGCAGAAATGTTCCGCCGAACCGCTGCCATTGCTGTTGTTCCATCGGTTTAAATTTTAATCATTGATCTGTTCTTCTTTTATTTCGTCCAGCCATTGGGCTATACGTTTCTTTTTAAACAACGCTGCTTCTTTTGGTTTCGGATAATACCAGTAATGCTTGTGATCCCTGTATCCTGAGCTGCCATCTCTTATTTTTTCGAGCCTGCGATCATAACAGCTCCGGCCCAGGTACTGCCAGATCTGTTCTATTTCAGACTCAAGCTCCGGATCGGTAACTCGTTTTTTGTCGATCATATTCGGCTTTACCGTTAAGATAAACCGCCAGGGTTCTGAAAAAATATAGCGTTTCGACAGGCAGCCATATTTATCCGTTTGCCACTGTTCATAAAAGAACTGCTGCTCCTGTGATGAAAAACCCAGTTTTTTGAATTGCCATTCGCAGGGTGCCAGCAGGCGCTGTTCTCTTACTACAAAGATCTTACGCCCCCGTTTCCTTTTCTTAATCGTAAAGTCCTTCTTCCAGCTGTAGTCGGTGGTGTTGATCTTTTGTAGTAACTGTTCAAAGAATACGCACTGTTTTCCTGCTGCCACATCTTCCCGCAATACAAAGAAGCGTTTCCAGCCTCTTTGAATAGGGGGGATCAATGGCTCCCAGCCCAGGTTCCTTCTTTTTTCATGTAATGTGTCCAGTCTGAAATCCAGTTCCAGCAACTGTTTGTCGAAGTCTTCATACCGGAGTCTTGTTTTTTGTCTCCCGGTACGAAGCCTGTAGGAAAGAATTTCTGTTCCAAATTGTTTAATAAGTTTTTTGTCCATAATGAATGTGTTTGTGCATTTAACCATCGCATCGGCTGATGCGTTTTGCCTGTCATTATGAACATGAATTCTTTTTTCATCTTTTTTATTTTTAGCATGGGTTACAGGAATCGAACCTGTGTCGATGATTTTGGAGATCATCATAATACCATTATACCAAACCCATATGTTAGTGGTGCCCAAAGGACCCGAACCTTCTTTGTTCCGTCTTCAGCGGGATGCACCTGTTGCGTGTAAGGCAGCAGCTCTTGCCATTGAGCTACCTACCCGACACGGTTGGTCCGCAAGTCCCGATCATTACCGGAGAACCTGCATCTCCTCATTCGTAGTGAGGTGTTCTGTTCCATTGAACTATAAACCGGCATCTGAA
>DASVMC010000141.1:0-3724 GCA_036384555.1 Niabella sp.
ACTGAAGCGCAATACAAGATCACGGAGTGCAAAGCTGAGAATGGCGGAGCGGATGTAGTTAATAGTTCATGGATGTGCTATGAACGATGATCCATCAACTAGGAACCCGTTGAGATCTGTTGAGGCGTTGCAGGGAGTGACACAACGGGGATGAGCGCATTTCAAAAGCTGACAAAATAAAAGCAGGAACAGTGACAGAAAAAAAAGAAAAGAGCAGCAGGTGGAACTGGAAGAAGCTGCTGAACTACCAGTCGATTGTAAAACAGGTGCCCTTTCTGTTTTACCTGGCTTTTCTTGCTGTCGTATATATATATAACGGGCACATGGCTGATAAAACCGTTCGCAAAATAAACACAACAGCAAAGGAAGTAAAGGAATTGCAATGGGAATATAAAAGTCTGAAAAGCGAAGTCATGTTCAGGAGCAAGCCGAGTGAACTTACAAAAGCCCTGCAGCCGCTGGGTTTGAACGAATTACAGGCGTCGCCATATGTATTAAAGGATTCTTTGGAAGAATATATGCAAACAGCTCATAAATAGTAACAGGCATTGGAAATTAAGAAAGACATATTATGGAGGGTTTATCTCTGTTTTATAGGGATCGTGCTGCTTTGCGTCATCGTACTGGGTAAAGCAACGGTGATCCAGCGCGTACAGGGTGATCACTGGCGCAATATGGGCGACAGCATGCATCAGAAGATCGTGGAAATTAATGCTGACAGAGGTACCATCTTTAGCGAAGACGGGCAGATGCTGAGTACCTCATTGCCGCAGTTTGATATCTATATGGACTTTATGGCAGATGGGCTGCGCGATAAGAACGGCAAAGTATACAAGGAAAATATTGATTCATTTGCGATTGCAATGGCCAGCTATTTTCAAGATAAAACGGCAAAAGAATACCACAGGGAATTTGATGAGGCGTATAAAAAAGGAAGCCGTTATTATGCACTGAAAAAGAAGCTTTCTTTTGAAGATTACAAATCACTGCGCCAGTTTCCGCTGATCCGGCTTGGTAAGAATAAAAGCGGGATTATTGTTGAGGAGACCAGCAAGCGGATTGCGCCCTTTGGTTTATTAGCGAACCGCACCATTGGATTAAGTAGGGAATATGTAAACAGCGATGGTAAGGTAAAAAAGATGAATGTAGGGCTGGAAATGAGCTATGACAGCTTGCTGAACGGGCAAAACGGACAGCGGGTGGTCCGTTATATTTCCGGCGGCGCTGTTCCGGTGGAAGGCTTCCAGGTAGAGCCCGAAAATGGCAAGGACATTTATACTACTATTGACGTGAATATGCAGGATATAACAGAGACTGCATTGCTGCGGATGATGATGACCTGCCAGGGTGAATACGGAACTGCCATTGTAATGGAAACAAAGACCGGTAAAATAAAAGCCATTGCCAACCTGGGCCGTAATCCGAATGATACTACCTACTGGGAAAATGACAATTACGCTTTACGGGTTACAGAACCGGGTTCTACAATAAAGATGGTCACCTTCCTGGCGGCAATGGACAAAGGCTCTTCAAAGCCAAGTGATCTGGTGGAAGTGGGTAGTGCCGGTCGTATGCAGGTGGGGCCAAGGATGGTAACGGATGCAGAGCGGATGCCCAAGCCGGTACTGACAATAGAGGAATGTATTGCCCATAGTTCAAATGTGGGGATGAGTAAGGTAGCCCTGAAGGCATTCGGAAAAAATCCTGCTGAATTTGGGGAATACCTGCATAAGTTCCACATGGATACCAAATCACCCATTGATCTGGCCAATGTGCCTAAGCCAAGAGTGGCGCCGCTGGCAACGGACCACGGAGGGCTGATGAATATGCTTACCATGAGTTTTGGTTATGCAGTACAGGTAAGTCCGTTGCAAACACTGACCTTATATAATGCAGTAGCGAATAACGGCGTAATGGTAAAGCCTTACCTGGTAAACAGTATCCGGAATCAGGGCGTAGTGGTTAAACAGGTACAGCCGGAAGTCTTACTGGATCCTATCTGTAAGCCATCTACTTTAAAAGCAGCACAGGAAAGCCTGGAGATGACAATTACGGAAGGTACCGGTCGTCCCGCATTTAAGGATATGCCTTTTAAAGTAGCAGGAAAAACCGGTACGGCACATGTGGCAGATGGTAATACCAAGTATTCACATAATGTATACCAGGGATCTTTCGTAGGCTATTTCCCTGTAAATAATCCACAGTATTCCTGTATTGTAGTGATTCGTACAAGAGCGGGTGCTGCAATACACTACGGCGGTCAGCTGGGTGCGCCGGTGTTCCGGGAGATCGCTACCAAGATCTACAGCATGTATGTAGACCGGAAAACACCCAAAGGTTATGAAGGTGCAAAGGACAGCAGCACTTATTTCTATGCCGGCAGCGCAAAGGCTGTCCGGAATGTATTGAATATGCTGGGTATCCCGTTTGTGGATTCGGTACAATCAGATCAGTGGGTTACCATGTATGCCAACCGGTTTAAACCGGTAGTTACCGGCAGCACGGTAAAAGGTAATGTGATGCCGAATGTTCAGGGTATGGGGTTAAGGGATGCGATCAGTCTTTTGGAAAAAATGGGATTACGGGTAAAGATCCAGGGAAGCGGAAAAGTTTCCGGGCAATCTGTTTTGCCTGGTGCAGCAATTATAAAAGGACAGGCCGTTGTTTTAAATCTGGCGTAATAAAAAAAATGCAGTTACAGGAATTATTATACAGGACGCAGTTACAATCCATGCAGGGCGACCGGGCTGTGGAAGTGAATGCAGTTTGTATCGATTCCCGTAAAGTAGCGCCGGGTGCTGCTTTTATAGCAGTAAGAGGAGGAATGGACGGACATCAGTTCATTGACAATGCGGTACAGAGCGGAGCCGTGGCAATTATATGTGAAACGCTTCCTGAAGAAATGCAGGAAACAGTCACTTATGTGCAGGTGGTAAACAGCGCAGCTGCTGCAGGGATCATAGCACATAATTTTTACGGACAGCCTTCTGAAAAATTAAAGCTGGTAGGTGTTACGGGTACGAATGGGAAAACCACCATTGCTACTTTATTATACCAGCTGTTCAGTAAGCTGGAATATAAAAGCGGGCTCATCAGTACGGTGCAGAACAAGGTAGGTGATGAAATAGTGGATGCAACGCATACAACACCAGACCCCGTTAGTTTAAATGCATTGCTGGCCCGGATGGTGGAAAAAGGCTGTGCCTACGCTTTTATGGAAGTAAGCTCACATGCAATTCATCAGTTCAGAATTGAGGGATTGCAGTTCGCCGGGGGCATCTTCAGCAATATTACGCATGACCACCTGGACTATCACAAAACATTTGATGAATACATCCGTGTAAAAAAGGCATTCTTTGACCATTTACCCAGGCAGGCATTTGCACTAACGAATATAGATGATAAACGCGGAATGGTAATGGTGCAGAATACTCCTGCTGCTGTCAGAACCTACAGTTTGAAGACGATCAGCAATTTTAAAGGAAAGATCCTTGATAATAATATAATGGGTTTGCACATGATGGTAGATGACCAGGAAGTGCATTTCCGGCTGATCGGTGAGTTCAATGCTTATAACCTGTTGGCCGTTTATGGCGCAGCGCTTTGTTTGGGCCAGGAGAAGGTCAGTGTACTCCAGGCGTTAAGTACATTAAACGGCGCGGCAGGAAGGTTTGATTATATCATTTCCGGAAAAGAGAAGGTGATTGGTATTATTGATTATGCA
>DASVMC010000142.1:0-5102 GCA_036384555.1 Niabella sp.
GGAATTATTATATCTACTATCTCCCCTCAAAAAGCTCCGGCTCACCCAACTATCCACAGGTGCACTACCTGCCTCCCGAGCACACTGCCTCCCGCAGCTGGCTGGATGCTATTCCCGTATCGATCAAAACAAACACGGTAGTCCGGGAGATCGAAGCCATTGACGCTTTTAACAGTGTTTCCCCGATGGAGCTCGTCGCAACAGCTGCCGAAACACAAAGCCTCGTCCGCAAATACAAGCGCACCGATTATATCATTTTTCCCGAAGACCGGCAATACCCGGTAAAGATGTTCGACCAGCTCCCTTACCGTTGGGTGCAGAGAGGGCCTGTTACTGCATTTAAAGGCACCGCAATGCGGGGAGAAAATTATGCTTTTCAATTAGCCGTCTATGCCCTGCAGGAGCTGCAGTCTGTTTCCATCAGTTTTTCAGATCTGAAGAATGAACACGGAGGTCTTATAGCAGCAAATACGATGAGCTGCATCAATGTAACCGGCGTTGATTACCGCGGAACTCCTTTTACAAAGATCGTACAGGTTGCCAAAGACAGCATACAGCCTCTTTGGTGTTTGCTGGACGTGCCTGTTACCACCCGGGCCGGCTTATATAAGGGCACCGTAACCATTAAAGCCGCAAACGCTGCACCGACAACGGTTCCTATTCAGCTGACCGTAAAAGATGCCGTTGCAAAAAACGGGAATATTGAAGAGCCCTGGAAGCAGACCCGGTTAAAATGGCTCAACTCTACGATGGCACAGGAAAATACCGTAATTGCCCCCTATACGCCATTAACCTTAAAAGACAATGTGATTGAACTACTGGGCAGAACGGTCACCATTGATAAATCCGGTTTTCCCGCACAGATACAGACTTTCTTTACAGAGGAAATGACCGGCCTCAAAACTACACCCAATAATCTCCTAACAGAGCCCATCCATTTTCATTTTATTGCAGCAGACGGCAAGGAGCTGAAACTAAACAACGGGCAGCTGCAATATACGAAGCAATCACCCGGAACAATAACATGGCGCAACAGCAACCGTAATGACCAGCTTCAGATGGACCTGCAGGCCTCTCTCGAATTTGACGGGTTTGTATCCTATACGGTTAAAGTCACTGCTTTACAGGATCTGGATCTTAAAAATATTACCCTGCACATCCCCTTCACCAAAGAAACAGCGCAGTACCTGATGGGGTTGGGAGAAAAAGGAGAACAACGCCCGGACAGCCTTTCCTGGAAATGGGACGTAGCGCATAAAAACCAGGATGCTGTATGGATCGGGAATGTAAATGCGGGTTTACAATATACGCTGCGTGATGAAAAATATGTACGGCCTTTAAATACCAATTTTTATTTGCAAAAGCCTTTATTACTTCCTGCATCATGGGGCAATGAAAATAAGGGCGGTATTATTATTGCCCAAAAAGGCCAGTCTATACTTGCAGACAATTATTCAGGCGAACGCCATATGAAAAAAGGAGATACCCTGTATTATAATTTTAACCTGCTGATCACTCCTTTTCATGCACTCAATACCAATTTTCAATGGGCCACACGCTTTTATCATAAGTATGACAGCATCCGGAAAATAAAAGACATCGGAGCTACTGTGATCAACATCCATCATGGTACGGCCATCAATCCGTGGATCAACTACCCGTTTATTGAATGGCAAAAAATGAAAAACTATATCGATGATGCGCATCAGAACGGGCTGAAGGTAAAAATATACAATACGGTAAGAGAACTTTCCAATCATGCCTATGAGCTGTTTCCGCTGAGAAGCCTGGGCCATGAAGTGTATTCACCTGGCAAGGGCGGCGGTTTCCGCTGGCTGCAGGAGCATGTAGATACCGACTATATTGCAGCCTGGTTTGTTCCCGAAGTAAAGGATGCTGCCATCATCAATAGCGGAATGAGCCGCTGGCATAATTATTATGTTGAAGGGATGAACTGGTTAACACAAAATGTGGGCATTGATGGTATATACCTGGATGATGTGGCTTTTGACCGCATTACCATGAAGCGGATCAAAAGAGTATTGACGGCAAACGGCCACCCCGGTATTATTGACCTTCACTCTGCCAACCAGTATAATAAAAGCGATGGCTTTATTAATAGTGCCAATCTGTACATGGAGCATTTTCCTTACCTGAACCGGCTGTGGTTCGGTGAATATTTTGATTATGAAAAGAACAGCCCTGACTTCTTCCTCACAGAGGTCAGCGGCATCCCCTTCGGCTTAATGGGAGAAATGCTTCAGGACGGCGGAAATGCATGGCGGGGCATGGTCTATGGCATGACCTGCAGGATCCCCTGGACCGAAAATGCAGATCCCACAGGCATCTGGAAGCTCTGGGATGCATTCGGAATGCAGGATACAAAAATGATCGGCTACTGGGTGCACAACAACCCGGTAAAAACAGATAATGAAAAGATAAAAGCCACCGTATACAAAAAAGACGGGGCGGCCCTGGTTGCTATTGGCAGCTGGAACGAAACCGATACCGATATCACATTAGCTATCGACTGGAAGCAGCTGGGAATCGATCCGGCAAAGGCAACGATCACAGCTCCGGCAGTCAGGAGGTTCCAGGAGGCCCGCACCTTTAAAGTGGGAGAAAAGATCCCGGTACAGAAAAATAAAGGCTGGTTATTGCTGATCCGGTAATATTACGCGTTCAACAACAGCAAAAAACAAAACCACATAGCCCTACAAAATGGTGCATTATTTTTCAGATTAATACAGGGTATAAAGTATTGAAGTTTTGTTGCTTCCGATCCATCTGAACTCTCAATCGTTTGATCATCGGGTGCACGTTAATATTCCCGGTAACAGGAAGAGGCGGACTAAACGACCGCCTCTTTCCGTTCAACTAAACCTAACCTACTCTTATGATTTTACAGGAATTCCCTCCTCTATTTCATCATTCGCACGCGTGATCACTTTTTCTCCCGGCCGCAGATCGCCAAACACCTCAATATTCCCGTCTCCGTCATTCCCCGTACTCACATCCACTTTTACTGTTTTCCCGTCCCTTACAGCCAGCACATATCTGCGTTCTGTTGAGGTAATTACCGCCGTTCTGGGTACCTGCAGGCTGTTGCTGTTGCCCGGCGCGTCGATCATCACATCTGCATACATGCCCGGCGACAGCAGATGCTCCCGGTTCGGAACATCAATTTCAATCCGTTCACTGCGCAACCTGGGGTCCACGTTCATGGATTTCCGGCTGATGATCCCGGTCAGTTGCTTTCCGGGTAAAGAGGTAACAAAGAAGCGGATCGAATCCTTATTATTCAGGTTAGGAGCTACTGTTTCCGGCACGTCAATCTGCAGCCGCAGATGATCTACCTGTTTCAGCTCCAGCATCGGTATATCTTTTACAGAAGCACTGACCAATGCGCCCACGCTTACGTTCCTTTGTGTAATAACGCCCGGGAAAGGTGCACGTACTTTTAAATAGGAAAGCATTGTTTGCTGCATCTGCCAGTTATTCTTCCTTGCATTGCTGACAGCAAGAGAAGCACTCACTTTTGTTTTTGACGTGGAAAGATCTATCGGAGACACTGCCCCTTCTGTCTGGGCTGCCTCCTGCAGGCGGTTATACCGTTCCTGGTCAATACTGTAAGCCGCTTTTGACTGCTCAAATTCTTCCCTGGCCTGCAGGGAAGCCTGTTCCAGCTCCGGTGCATCCAGCGTCATCAGCAGGTCTCCGGTACGCACCTGCGACCCGATATCTACCAATACCGTTTTTACATATCCATTCACCTTTGGGAAAATACTCACTTCCTGGTAAGCTGCCAGTTGTGCAGGAAGTTTTAATTGCGTTGCAATGCCTCCGGTAGTTACCGTACTTAACTGATAATGCTCCAACTCCTGTTTTGTTGCTTTCCGCTCTTTTTTTTCAGCATTCGCTGAGCAGGACAACAGGAAAAAGCCAACAGCGGCATATGTAAGATAATGTTTCATTTGTACCATTTTTATTTTTTTACCAGATGATCGGTCATCTATATTTTTTCTTTGAAAAAGTGAATACTCCTTTATTTTGTTATCCTTCGTTCGATTGTTCATTGGGCAATAAGGACGGCGTTTTATAAGAAGCCTTTTCCTGTAACCAGCCGTATACCAGCGGCACAATAAACAGTGCAGCAATAGTAGAAGCGATGATGCCGCCGATAACCGCCCTTCCTAAAGGCGCCGACTGATCTCCGGCTTCTCCCAATCCGCTTGCCATGGGGATCATCCCTGCAATCATTGCAAAGCTTGTCATGAGGATGGGCCGTAAACGAATACTGGCTGCAGTTCTGGCCGCCCGCAGCGGATCGCGGTATTCCTGTCTTAAGGATTCGGCATTGGTAACAATCAGGATCGCATTTGCAACAGATACGCCCACTGCCATAATAATCCCCATATACGATTGCAGGTTCAGCGTAGCACCCGTTATTAACAAAAACAACAGCGCGCCCATCAATACGGCGGGCACAGTTGCCAATACGGTAATTGCCAGTCTGAAAGACTGAAAGTTGGCCGTCAGCAGCAGCAAGATCACTACAATTGCCACCAGTAATCCGCTCTGCAATGATCCAAGGGTTTCTGTTAACAACGAGGACATTCCCGTTATTTTTGCTACCAGCCCCTGTGGCGGCGCACCCAGTTCTTTAACGGCTTTGTTGACCGCTGCTGTAGCCGTACCAAGATCTTTCCGGTAAATATTTGCGCTTACTGTTAAGAATCTCCGGGGACCTGAACGGTCATATTCTCCTGGCCGGTGCGCCACTGAAAATTTTGCTATGTCCGAAAGCACAGGTCGTGGCTGTCCGTGCACCAGCGGAACTGATTTCAGCTGTTCCATCGAGTTCATCAGGTACTCGGGCACCTGCACCTGTACCTGGTACGTATAGGCTACTTTCGGGTCCAGCCATTGGATCTTTTCAGTAAAACGGCTGGATGAAGTGGCATCTGTAATACTCTTTGAAACCGCATCCAGGCTCAGTCCCATCTGTGCCAGGGCCAGCCGGTCTATCGTAATCTGTATGGTAGGAAATTGTAAAGGCTGCACAATACGAACATCCCTTAAATAAGATACCTGTTTCAGCT
>DASVMC010000143.1:0-1752 GCA_036384555.1 Niabella sp.
GGCTGAAACAGCTCTTCCCCTTCTGAAGCGGTGAGCTTGCTGTTAATATGCCGGCTATCAAACCGCAGTCCACCGGTAAGGGTTGTCTTATTGATCGTTTTAGAAGCAATACCATAAACCCCAACATCAAACATCTGGTAATTAGGTATTAATGCCTCCTCTGCCCTGATCCTGTTCTGCTGACTCATTCCGTTTACACCCAGCGATGCTTTCCAGCCATTTACAAATGGCAACTGATACGCCGCATTATAATTAATTGTTTTGAGATCAAAATAGCTTTCGGGAACATCCGGTTCCTCATAATCTCCAAACTCTTTTCTTTGATTGCGCTGAAAGGCAACCAATGCTGTAATACGTCCGCCATTACCCAGGTTAAAGCTGTTGTCCAGGGCCGCTTTAAAATGCTGAATATTCTGATCCGGCACCAAGGGTGATTTATCTTTTTGCAGGTGCGGCGTGATATCATACCCGTCAATTATGAAATTACCAGCCTCGTCCCGATCGCCGTCCACCATACCAACATGCAGATTATAATTAGAAAGGATCAGGTGCGAATAGCCCCAGCTTTTGTTGAGCCCCACATAGCCACCAAAATTGTGCTCATTAAAGCGGCTGTTCAGAACATCGCCATCGTATTTGTTATGATAATCACCGGCGCTCTTCAAACTTCCATAGGCATTCCAGTTAAAGCCGTTAATATTCCCCGCTACATTTGCATAACCACCCTGCATATTATTATTGCTGTTCAGACTACCTGAAACATTTGCCTTAATTGTATTTTCGGCTACAGGAAGATTGGTCAGAATATTAATAACCCCGCCTGTGGCATCGCTGCCGTACATCAGGGAAGCGGGGCCGCGCAGCACTTCCACTTTTTGTGCGCTGTATTCGTCAATTTCCACGCCATGCTCATCTCCCCACTGCTGTCCTTCCTGCCGCACTCCGTCGTTCAGAGTAACCACCCTGTTGTAAGCCAGGCCCCGGATACTGGGTTTTGCAATAGCCGGTCCGGTTGTAATAATGGACACACCCGGTACTTTTGCAATTGCCTGTAATAAATTAGTACCCGATGACCGTTGCAGGTCTTTTTCAGAGATTACGGAAACATGTACGGGCGTATGCTTCAGCTGCGTAGATGAGGAAACACCTGTAACAACAACTGCCTGGTTCTCCACTACAGATATATTCAGCTTAAAGTCCTGAATGGTAGCGCCATTGATGGTTGTGATCCCTACATAAGATTTATACCCCACATAAGATACGGTAACGGTAAATCTTCCATTAGGAAGTGATTTTATAAGAAAGTGGCCATCCCTGCCTGTAATTGCGTCTGTCTTTAGGTCAGGAAAAGAAATGGTGGCGCCGGGTAAGGGTTGGCCGGTTAAAGAATCTGTAACGGTTCCTTTTAAAGAGCCGGCAAGTTCTTCTTCTGTTTTATCAGGTGATGGAGAGGCATAAATAAGGCCGCTGATCAGCAGCAACACACAAAGTCCTAATAGTTTCTTTTGCATACATACATTTAATAAACAGGACCCTGGAAAAAACCATAAGATCCCGGTGTTAAAAAATCCGGTTACAATTATTTTTTAACACGTATGCAGGCGGTCCTCTTAAATAGGCATGTGATAAATACAGATAGTGCAGACCGGTTGTCTTTTCGACAGGTAACTCACCGGTTGCCGATACCGGCTCCAGAGCAAATGCATTGTCATTAAAAACAAACGGCGAAGTTCCCTCTATGCTGTCGTTTAT
>DASVMC010000144.1:0-3410 GCA_036384555.1 Niabella sp.
CTTCCATGGCCTTTAATACATCCATGCTCTGGTAAGCAATGCTTTCTATGGCCGCCCGCGCAATATGCCCGTCTGTGCTGCCCCGCGTAAGCCCGGTTATCATGCCTCTTGCATGCTGGTTCCAGTAAGGCGCGCCCAGCCCGGTAAAGGCCGGCACCATGTATACGCCGCCATTGTCTGTTTCCGTATGGGTCAATGCCTCAACATCTGCAGATTTCTGGATCAGCTTTAAACCATCGCGCAGCCACTGCACCACCGCACCGGCAATAAACACACTGCCTTCCAGCGCATAATTTACTTCCCCGTTTATTTTCCACGCAATGGTGGTTAACAAATTATTTTTTGAAGGCACCGGCTGGCTGCCGGTGTTCATTAGCATAAAACACCCTGTTCCGTATGTGTTTTTTACCATGCCGGATTGGGTGCACATTTGCCCGAACAGGGCAGATTGCTGATCGCCGGCGATACCGCTTACGGGAATTTGCGCACCGGTCAGCACCATACTGGTATGCCCGTACACCTCGCTGCTGGAGCGTACTTCCGGCATCATGTTGACGGGGATGCCAAAAAGTTCCAGTAATTCCTTGTCCCACTCCAGGGTATGTATATTGTAGGCCATAGTACGGGCGGCATTGCTGACGTCCGTTGCATGTACCTGGCCGTTAGTCAGCTTCCAGAGCAGCCAGGAATCTACCGTACCAAAACAAAGCTCCCCCTTTTCTGCACGCGCCCTGGCGCCTTCCACGTTTTCCAGTATCCACCGGATCTTTGTTGCAGAAAAATAGGCATCTGTTACCAGCCCTGTTTTTTCTTTTATTTTTTCTGCATAGCCTTCCTGCTTTAGCCGGTCGCAATAGGCTGATGTACGGCGGTCCTGCCACACAATAGCGTTACATACAGGCTGCGATGTCTGCCGGTCCCATACCACCGTTGTTTCCCGTTGGTTGGTAATGCCTATGGAGGCTATACCGGAGGCATTTAACCCGGCTTTTACAATAGCTTCTGCGGCAACGCCTAGCTGGGTAGACCATATTTCATTGGCATCATGCTCCACCCAGCCGGGCTGCGGAAAAATTTGGGTAAATTCTTTTTGTGCGGTAGCAACAATATTGCCCGCTTTGTCAAATACAATGGCGCGGGAGCTGGTAGTACCCTGGTCAAGGGATAAAACATATTTTGGCATGCAATGAATTTTTTCCTTTTACAATCTTTTGGGGATTTTGAAAGGTCGTTAATAATTATTGGGGTGTGTCAGCTGATCATCTACACCCCCCCGAACGTCGAAAATAAAAAATTATTTTAACTGGTAAAACAAATCCGGATAATCGGTAATGATCCCATCTACACCCATATCCGCCTGTTGCCGGATGGTGGCAATATCGTCAATGGTCCAGGGAACAATTTTTATGTTATGCTGGTGGCATTCCTTAACCAGCTCCGGTGTTACCCTTTTATAATGCGGGCTGTAATATTCCGGTGTATACCCCACGCTTTTCAGCTGCTCTTCCAGGTTGCGCTTATCGTTTAATTCAATCAAAAAGGAAGTTTGCACCTGCGGGTATTTCTGGTGCATTATTTTCAGCGCGCGCTCATCAAAACACTGGATGATCAACCGCTTTCCCAGGTTAAAGGGCGCAATGGTGCTCATGGCAAGATCTGTAAATGCATCAACCGGAGGGCTGGTAATACCATCCCCTTTGGGGTTCGATTTGATCTCAATATTATACTGAATGGCTACGCCCTTCTTTTTTGCATAGGCCTCCGTTGCCGTGAGGAGGTCTTTTAGCAGCGGCTTTACTACGGCCATTTTTTTCTGACGGGGCTCGGCGGCATAGAATTTTTTACCCACATCATATTTCCTGATAGAATCATAATCCATTGTATAGAGAATACGCTTCTTTGATTCTGCCGGAGTTAGGGTGTCTCCCTCCGGAGTTGTTGTAAAACCGGCATTAAATGTAGCATCATGCGATACCACTATTTGCCCGTCCTTTGTTACCTGCATGTCCATTTCCAGCGTGGTTACCCCCATATCTATGGCATGCAGCATGGCCGGTATGGTGTTTTCCGGCATCAGGCCTCTTCCGCCGCGGTGGGCTTCCATATCAAACCCTTTGTATTTTGCCGGAAGCTGTATCTTTTCCTGTGCACCGGCACTAAGGGTAGCTGCCAGCAGGAACGCGGCGCTAAAAATTGTTGCTTTCATGTTATAAGTATTTTCCCTCTTTTAAAATTGTTGCCCAAAGCTTATACCCGTTTATATTCAGATGCAACCCGTCATATGTAAGTTCTTTGTTCAGCTTGCCTTCTTTCAAAAAATGCGGATACAGGTCAATTACAGTAACGCCTTCCGCTTTGCCTAATTGTTTTAGCCCTTCATTGACTGCTATAATATGTGCATCCTTGCCATAATGATTTTTCTTTGGCGGAATATCAGCATTTACCGGCAGCACGGTTTGAAAGTAAATTTTTGTAGCCGGGCTCTCTTTTTTGATCTGGCGGATGATGCGCTTATAATTATCCAGGATCACTTCATCCGGAACGTTGCGCGAAATATCATTGGTGCCTATTAAAATAAACACTTTTTGCGGTTTTCCTTCCGTTACCTCCTTCAGGCGCTCCAGCACACCAAACGTAATATCTCCGCTGATGCCCCTGTTTTTGCAATCCGGATTTTGGAACAGCTCTTCCCAGTCAATGCCGGCCGTAATGCTGTTGCCCAGGAAAATGATATCCTTTGTGGAGTTGGGAAAGGCGTTGAACTGCGCTACCCGCAATTGATAGCTGCCCGGGCGGTAGGTGCTGTCCCAGGCGGGGGACTGGGCATTGCTGCTAAAACTGCTGAGGGTACAGGCGGCAAGTAAACCCGCCAGTATCCGTTTTTTACCATTCCATTTCATAATTTTCCTTTTTTCTGTTGCACCGAAAAGGTGTTGGTCTCAGTACCGGTATTGCGATTTTTTCCGCAGCTGCCGGATGCCACTCATTAAGTGGCCCTCTTCTTAATCACTTTCAACACCTGTCATTACCCCCTATTTCAGCCGATTTAAAATCACCCCTGACTCTATCTGTAAATAGTACGGGCAAGTAGGGTACCTACCCGGACTATCTTGCTGAATACGCTTATTTTTCGTGGTCTCCCGTGATCAATTAGGATTGTCACAACCCGTATCTTCCATAACAGCCCATTCCATAAAATCAGGGTTCCCGTCTGTATCAAACCCGGTGGCATCTATTGAGCCCCAGCCGCCGTTTTCAGTAATAGCATCAGTAAAAACAATGATGGCAGAGGAGGGAGAAAGCACCTGCTTTACATAACCTCCCGTAATAAGCCAGGAAGTGGTGCCGGTACTTCCGGTGGTCCATACCTGGTAATCCATATATTTACAAACAGCGCCCTGGTCTCCGAT
>DASVMC010000145.1:0-5924 GCA_036384555.1 Niabella sp.
TTGCCGGAAGATATTTTTAAATATTATATCAAGAATAACCGGGATGAGATGGTGCCTTATTCGGCATTCATGACCATGAAAAAAACATACGGTCTTTCGGAAATTACCCGCTACAATATGTACAACTCTTCGGAAGTAAGCGGGGGGCCGGCTCCCGGGGTAAGTAGCGGAACAGCCATTGACGTGATTAATAAAGTGGCAAAAGCCAAGCTTCCGCGCGGCTTTGGTATCGACTGGTCGGGTATCTCCAAAGACGAAACGGGAAGGGGAAACCAGGCCATTTATATATTCATCATCTCACTGGTATTCGTTTACCTCGTTTTATCCGCTCAATACGAAAGTTTTATTCTGCCCTTACCGATCATCCTTTCGTTACCGATAGGAATTTTCGGGGCTTTCTGTTTTTTAAAGATCTTCGGATTGGAAAATAATATCTATGCACAGATCGCAATGGTTATGCTGGTAGGGATCCTGGGTAAGAACGCGGTGCTGATCGTTGAATATGCCGTACAACGGCACCGGGAAGGAAATTCAGTGATGCAGGCAGCTATTGAAGGATCCGGCGCACGTCTACGACCGATCCTGATGACGTCATTTGCATTTGTGGCGGGTGTTATTCCGTTGATCATTGCAACAGGTCCGGGCGCTATTGCCAACAGGACCATCGGCTCCGCAGCTGCCGGGGGAATGATCTTCGGAACCCTGTTTGGCGTACTCATCGTCCCGGGGCTCTATTATATTTTCGGAAAAATATCTGAAAAACACCTCCTGGTAGAAGACGAAGAGGAGAATCCGTTAACAGAAGAAATTGATCATCATGAACAGTTTTAAATATTATTATTTTCTTGTTTTCACAGGTCTTGTTTTGTGGATGAGCAGTTGTAAGGCTCCTGCAGTGACCACACATCAGGGAAATGCCGTACCACCGGCTGCTTATGAACAGCAGCCGGAAGATACCAGCAGTATGGCTTCCATAAAATGGAACGACTTTTTTACAGATCCGTACCTGGTCCGCCTGATCGATACAGCTTTACAACGGAACCAGGAATTGTTAACCACCTTGCAGGAAATAGAAATAGCCCGGAATGATGTCCGGGTAAAAAAAGGAGAGTTGTTACCCAGTGTGGTGGCGAAAGCCGGTGCAGGGGTCGATAAGGTAGGCCGGTATACCAGCCAGGGTGCGGGTGATGCGTCCACAGATATCACGCCGGGAAAAGAAGTGCCGGATGTGTTGCCCGATTATAATGTGGGCGTTTACGCCAATTGGGAGGTAGACATCTGGCACAAGCTGCACAACCAGAAACAGGCAGCTGTGGAACGGTACCTGGCCACCGTAGAAGGGAAAAATTTTGTGATCACCAACCTGGTTGCGGAGATCGCCAATACCTATTATGAGTTGTTGTCGTTAGACAATCAGCTGGATATTGTAAAACAGGCACTGCAGCTACAGAAAAATGCTTTGGAAGTTGTAAAAGTGCAAAAGATAGCAGCGAAGGCGAATGAACTGGCGGTCAAGAAATTTGAAGCCGAAGTGCTGAATTCAGAGAGCCGCGCTTATGATATCCAGCAACAGATCAAAGAAGGAGAAAACAAGATCAATTTTTTACTGGCGCGTTATCCCCAGCCGGTTGAACGGGAAAAATCCGGTTTCCTGACCCTGCTGCCCCAGCAGGTAAAAACAGGTATCCCTTCACAGCTCCTGAGCAACCGGCCCGATATCCGGCAGGCGGAACGGGAATTAAGAGCAGCCCAACTGGATGTAAAAGTGGCCCGGGCGGCATTTTATCCATCACTGGACATTTCTGCTGCCCTGGGGCTGGATGCTTTTAAACCTGCATTTTTAACGCATCTGCCGGAATCGTTGTTATTTTCCATCGGCGGCGACCTGGCAGGCCCATTGATCAATAAAAATGCCATTAAAGCTGAATTCAAAAATGCAGATGCCCGGCAGTTGCAGGCACTGTATAATTATGAAAAAACGATTCTCAATGCCTTTATTGAGGTTTCTAATGAGCTATCCAATATTCATAATGTAGAGCAAAAATACCAGGCAAAATCAAAAGAGGTTGCTGCATTGAATAAGTCCATTGAGGTATCTAACGACCTTTATCGTTATGCCCGGGCAGATTATTTAGAGGTATTGATGACACAACGGGATGCGCTGGATTCGAAACTGGAATTGATGGAAACGAAAGGGAAGGAGATCAACGCGGTTACTGACATTTACCGGGCCCTGGGCGGGGGATGGAATTAGCACCGGAATAGATTCATCCCAATTATAAAAGGATCTGTCACTTTTTAAAAACAATAAGAAGGACTGTTTTTACTTTTGGATAAAAACAGCATGAAAAATAGGACAAGAGCGTTAGCTTTATCATTCATGACGGCATTATTCCTTCTGTTTTCCTGCAGAAATAATCAGAGCGTCCGTATTTCAGTAAGCAAAAATAAAGGCCATATCGCCATCAGTATCCGGATAAAAGAAGGATTATTCCGTTATTTCAACTATGATACAAGCTTTATTGCAAAAGGGTTTGCGAACCAGCAACAGGAGGATGCTTTTGTAAAGACTATTATTGATTCGGTGACCAACCGGCACCCGGTTGAAAAAGATCGGTACTAAAGCAGTCGCTTTTCAATAACACCCCGATCAAATAAAGCAATAGTCTGGTTCAAAAAAGCGTATCTTGTTTTTGTATAGACAAAAATCTCAAAAACGGCAGCATCATGAAACTTTTTTTTATCCTGGTCTTGTTCTTTGTTTACCTGCAGGTTAAAGCTCAAAAAGATTACGGTTCAGAAAAAGATGTTTCTTATTATCCGGCATCTGTAAAACAGGATACCTATCAGAAGAGTCAGTGCCGCCTGGATGTTTATTACCCAAAAACAAAAAAGGACTTTACGACGATTATCTGGTTTCATGGCGGCGGGTTAAAGGCGGGGAATAAAGAAATTCCGGCAGCGCTCATGAATAAAGGTTATGCGGTTATTGGTGTCGGGTACCGGTTCTCTCCAAAAGTACAGGCCCCCCGATACATTGAAGACGCCGCTGCAGCAGTAGCCTGGGTCTTTCGGCATATTGAAGAATATGGCGGCAGCCATTCAAAAATTATACTATCCGGACATTCCGCAGGAGGATATCTGGATCTGATGCTGACGCTGGATAAAAAATACCTGCAGCTTTATGGTATTGATGCTGATAGTCTTCTGGGCGTCGTACCTTTCAGTCCTCAATGTATTACTCATTTTACGGTACGGGAAGAACGCGGTATACCACCTTTACAGCCGGTAATTGATTCTCTGGCACCGCTTTATCATGTGCGGAAAACAACACCACCTGTTTTATTGATCACCGGCGACCGGGAAAAAGAGCTCTTCGGTCGCTATGAAGAAAATGCCTACTTACTACGGATGCTAAAGCTGACCGGGAATACGCGGGTCGGCCTCTACGAATTACAGGGTTATGATCATGGCGGCATGGCTGCCCCGGGGTTTCCCCTGCTGTTGCAGGAGGCAAAACAGCTTACAGGGCTATAGTAATCATTCCCTTTTGCTTTTAGCAGAAGAGTTGATATACGATGCATCCTATGCTCCTTTTACGTATCAAACAACCAACCTGATTTACTCAATAGCACGATGCCAGCGGAAATTACGCTTGAGCATCGTATGACAGCATTGAAACACTTTTCAAAAAAACTGAAAAGGCGCCCGTGCGATTTTACCCGGGAGAGCATAGATTTATTTTTCAAACATTTTGATAAAAAATTTGAAAAATAAAAAAATACATTTAGATTTGAGAGAGCCATTGAATAAAAACATGACCAAAAAAGAAGCATTAAAACAAAAGATCGGGGAAGCGGCGATGCAATGTTTTGCCAAATACGGCCTGGAAAAGACCACATTGGATGACATCGCAAAAATGATCGGACTGAATAAGGCATCGCTTTACTATTATTATAAAAACAAAGAGGATCTCTTTGTGGAAACAGCCATTGCAGAAGGTAAAAAATACATCGGCACCCTGCAACAGAAAACGGCCCAGAAGAAAGGAGTGGAGGCGAAGATCTGGTTCTACCTCGACTCCCGTTTTAAATATTATATCAATGTGCTGAATGTGGGTAAGATCTCTCCCGGCACGCTCAATAAAGTATTGCCCCGCTTCTTTGAATTGTATGAGGATTTCCGGAAGCAGGAGCAAGCCTTTCTGGCGGAAATACTCAAAGAAGCCATGCAGGAGGGCATCATTGAAAAAGGCAATGCAGCAAAGATCGCGTCCCTGCTGATCGATATCAGCGATGCGCTGAAACACAGTGTGGAACAACGGTCCATTCTAAAAGGAAGTACCGAAGTGGATTATACCCATAGCTTGCAGGACATGAAGTTCCTGGTATCCCTTATTTTTCACAAACCCAAAGCCGGCTGATGGAAACAACAACGTCATCGGTAATGAGCTCCCTGGGCGATCTGCACCGCTTTTTTGAAAGTGGTGCCACGCTTTCTTACAGTTTCCGGCTCCGGCAGCTGGTGGCGTTCCGCACGGCGCTTGAAGCGCATGAGGAAGAAATTTACAGCGCCCTGCACAGCGATCTCCGGAAAAGCAGGACGGAAGCCTTCCTGACCGAATTCGGACTGCTATTATCTGAAATCAAAACAGCGATCAAAAAGCTGCGCTCCTGGATGCGGCCGGAGCGGGTAACAACCAATCTGCTCAATATCCCTTCTTCCAGTCGCATTTATCCGCATCCCAAAGGAGTAGTGCTCATTATCGGTGCCTGGAACTATCCGCTGCTGCTGGGCCTGGTGCCGGTGATTGGTGCTATCGCCGGAGGTAATTGTATCGTTATCAAACCTTCGGAGCATGCTGTCGCCACAGCAGCCGTGATCGGCCGGATCTTCCAAAAAGCCTTTCCGGAAAATTACATCCGCGTGATCCAGGGTGATGGAGCTGTGGTGGTACCCGCATTGATGAATGCCATCCGCTTTGACCATATCTTCTATACCGGCAGTGGTGCCGTAGGGCGGTCGGTATACGAGCTGGCTGCCAAAAAGCTGGTGCCCGTAACACTGGAGCTGGGCAGCAAGAGCCCGGTGATCGTGGAAAAGGATGCAGCGCTTACAGTAAGCGCGCGAAGGATCGTCTTTGGAAAATTCATCAATGCCGGTCAGACCTGTGTGGCCCCGGATTACCTGCTGGTACATACAGCCATCTATGACCGTTTCCTGGAAGCACTCACCGAAAGTATCGCCGCGTTCTTCGGAACAGCTATACAAAACAGTCCTGATTACGGCCGCATCATCAACCGCAGGCGTTTTGATGCGCTGATCACCCTGCTTGAAAATAGTGAGGGGCGCGTGGTTACCGGGGGCAACCATGACGCTGCCGACCTGTATATTGCTCCCACTATTTTAAGAGATATTTCAGCCCATGATGCGTTAATGCAAGAGGAGCTCTTTGGCCCGTTGCTACCCGTACTTCCGTTCCGTACAAGAGAAGAGGCTTTTGCTGTTGTAGAGCAGCATAAAAACCCCCTGGCCTTCTACCTGTTCACGGCCAGTAAAAGAACAGAACAGGAATGGCTGGACCGGCTTGCCTTTGGCAACGGCTGTATTAATAACACCATTCAGCACCTGGCCAATGCGCACCTTCCCTTTGGGGGAGTAGGGCAAAGCGGCATCGGGGCCTACCGCGGTATCCACAGCTTTAAGGTGTTTACACATGCCCGTGCCGTTATGAAAACACCGGTCTGGTTCGATCCTCCGATAAAATATCCGCCCTATAAAGACAAACTGAAATGGCTGAAACGGATCTTTTAACAACCACTGACAACCACCAACGATTGCCTGATTTTGATAACTGCTAAAAAAAAGAATATGAAAAAAAGATTGCTTGCATTGCTGATTTTAATGACCGCCGGAGAAGCCGT
>DASVMC010000146.1:0-3003 GCA_036384555.1 Niabella sp.
ACAATGCGGTTGATCCCCTCACAAAAAGCACGGTCCAGGGCCTGTTTCAGCGAGCCCGGGTAATCTGTCCAGTGCCGGAAACTGGTAAAAGCCTCTGCTGATGCCAGTTTGCGTCCATAGATATGCGCCGCCGAAGCAACCATTTTTGTTACTTTATTCTGCCCGAAATCCAGACGCGATACGCCATAGGATTTATCATCTGTTAAGTTTTCCGGATCTTCATGTTTGGGCGCCAGCCAGAATTCACCGGCCGGCAGGTCACTGCGCCCCAGGTTTTTCAATCCATCGATACAGATCGTTCCTGAACGGCTGGGACCTGCTGCCTCATTCTGCACCAGCATTCCGTGCTCATGACAAAGCGTTGCAAAATGCCCGTAATGTTCATCGGCCATACAGTCGGCAATAGTCCGTCGGTAATCATTCAGAAAGCGATCGGACAGGTCGGCACTGCCGATCACATAACCCGATAATACCGGCAGGTACGGTGTGGCATCATAGCCCCGGTAGTGCCGGAACTTTTCAAGAAGCTGCCCCGTCCAGTTGGGAAACCCGTCTTCGAAACTATCATCACAAAAATACGCCGGCTTTGCGCCTGCTTTTGCCGCTTCTTCAATGAATAGTTTCCCCAGGTGCTCAAACTGCAGCTCCACGCCTTTTTTGTCAAACCAGTCTATGGACAGCCCATCCGCTTCCGGCTGGGCGATCATCAGTTTTGAGCCTGTCATCCGGTGCCCGGTACGTACGATCGTCCAGGTACCAGGAGGTACTTCCCAATGCAGTTTTCCCGTTGTATCCATTTTACCGGTAAGATCGATCACATCCTTAAGCGGGATCGCCGGATCGCCACTTTCATTTGACCAGGGTGTTTGAACCGGGTCCGTGATCTCAAACGACTTTGCAAAATTGCTGGCATCTTTGCGATTGGTCTTTGCTGTGAGCAATGCTGCGCGGCTGCCGGTCATTTTATGCTCCTTACCCGATGTGCGGATGGCCACAACCGATGTATCCCGGTAATCCAGCTCTGATAAAGGAAGATCGATGTAGTCTTTATACCCGGGAGGATTAAAAACCTTGTCATATCCTGCGCGGTTACCCGGTAACGGCAGGGCTCCGTTGAATTGCTGCGGGCCTTTGAGTTCCAGTGTGGATTGCAGGTACCAGCGGCCTGCATTTTCCGGCTCGATCCAGGGGCCGCCCATACACCATCCGGAACTAAGGTTAATACCTACTTCAATATTCAGACGGCTGGCTTCTTTCATAGCAAAGCGATAGAGCGCCTTCCATTCTTCCGAAAGAAATGTTGCACCCTGCGGAATGCGGGCACCGCCAAGCCCATCGGATGAATTCACTAACAGAACTCCACCCATGCCCCTGGCTTTAAAAGCTTCCAGATCCCTCCGGATGCCTTCTTCATCCACCCGCCCGTTAAACCACCACCAGTAGCAGGCAGCACGGGCGCTTTCCGGCGGCGTAACAAAGTTGTTGAATAATACATCAGCAGTACCGGTACCCGCCAGGGCTTTTAACGGTAACGGATGTACAAAAGCTGCGTGAAAACCTGCCAGTCCGCTGATCTTTATAAAACTTCTCCTTTTTAAATACATGGCTATTGAAGTTAATAGGTTACAGATGAGTTGCCGGATGCCCAATGCAGGATGCCAGCCACGATCGCTATGATTGGTCAACCAGTCATCACTTCACTTCTTCAAACGGACCAGAGGGCTGTCCGGTCCAGCGATATAACCGGAGGTTGCAGTATTGCTTTTTGCTTTTTGTTACTCCGTTCTGAGCAATATAAAAATAACCGTTGCCTAAAGCATGCATACCGGTAGATCCCCAGGGATAATCCCAACCATATACACCGCTTTTTTTATCGTAGCTGCCGGCTGCTGCCAGTTGCAACACGTTGCCTTTTTCAACATTACCGAATCCTTTTAGCACTTCAGGTACCGGGCTTTTAGAGCCATCTATTGCGAACAGGCTGTAATTAGGAAACTGCTTTTTTTTCCCTGTGTAAACGGCGGCCAGCCAATACCCGGTACCCGGATCATATTCCAAGTTCTGAATCCCATAGGAAGTGTTCCCGGTGTACAGAAAATACTTGTTCAGAGGGCTGGCAGGCCCCGTTGTATTAAAACCGCTTTGCGATAACGGGCGTTCATACTGCCGGAGATCATTGGCATCGTATTGCAGGATCACCTGGTAATCATTATCTGTACGGGATGTATCACCATATATGCCGTAGGCCAGGTTTAGAAAATTCTTCCCTTGTTTTTGTCCAAACTGCGGACCAAACGCGATCCCATCGATACCACTGCATCCATAACGGTGTTCCACTTGTTTCCCTTTGTTCAGCACGGTTGCTTTATAGTCATCGACCACCTCTTTCAGGTAAACAGTACTGATGACCTTATCCTTTTCAGCATTCATGCCCGGCCGGGTGATCTTTTCCCCGTCAAAAATGGCAATATAGAAAGAACTCTCTTCATTCCGGTTTTTCATTTCACCCCGATCGGAACCGAGGCCTCTTAAGATCCCCTGGCCTATTTTATCATTTTTATACTCCAGCGAGGCATAGATACGCCCGTCGTCGGGGTTCACATCCAGGCAACCCAGGTGCCCGATGAACCCCTCCACACTTCCGATCAGTTCGCCCTTTAAATTGGTCTTTACCAGGCTGGTTGTAAATGAAAAATAAGCATACCCACGTTTAACATCTACCACAACACCCTGCACATGAAAGTTGCCCTCTTCCCTGTAAATACTGCGGGGCAGATCATTTAATGAAAGCGGCTCCTTTTCTTTATCAGCAGATTGACCTTTCTGAACGGTCTTACAGCTCCATAAAGCAAAAACGAGGAAACACAGCACCCAATTATTGCGGATATTCATTGCTATATATGATTATGGTTTTGAATCTGAATATTGAAAATACTCTTACGTGGTTTATGCGGGTACAAATAAGGACGATGGCTGATATCATACACGGAAGAGCCAGTCTGC
>DASVMC010000147.1:0-2390 GCA_036384555.1 Niabella sp.
TGTCCCCGGCCGTTGCCTGCAAGGAACGGTGAATGTACAAAACATATCTTTACCTGCTATCATCTCCCTGGCAAAAAAACGACCTTCCCACACTGATCATCTATCAAAATTCAGAAGTCTTTTTTAAAAACCAACTTTACTGAAAATTACCTGTGTTATAACCTGTGCTTCTCCCATACTTTAATTATATTAGCGAAAAAGAATATGTCAGGTCATCCAAGTCAGTTAAAACGGTCATTGAACGCAACAATGCTATGGGGCCTGGGCGTAGGATATGTTATTTCCGGTATGTATTTTGGCTGGAACCTGGGGTTAGAGAAAGGAGGCACTTTAGGTATGGGCCTGGCTACCGTGTTCATCACCGTCATGTACATTTGTTTTACCTTCAGCTATACAGAACTTGCCTGTGCTATTCCTAAAGCCGGTGGTGCTTTTGATTATGCAGACCGCACACTGGGAAAGCACTGGGCCTTTTTTGCGGGTATGGCGCAAAATATAGAATTTATATTCGCCCCTCCGGCTATCGCATTTGCCATAGGGGCTTATTTTAACCTGTTCTTTCCACAATTGTCCATTTTATCCATTGCCATTACCGCTTATATTATTTTTACCCTGCTGAATATTTCCGGTGTAAAAGCAGCGGCCACTTTTGAGCTGATCATTACTATAATGGCCGTGGGCGAATTGCTGCTGTTTGCGGGTATTACGCTGCCCCACTTTGATGCAGCTCATCTGCAAAAGAACGCGCTCCCCAACGGATGGCAGGGTATTTTTGCCAGCATTCCTTTCGCGATCTGGTTCTTCTTAGGCATAGAAGGCGTTGCCAATGTAGCGGAAGAAACAAAGAATCCGCAAAAGACCATCTTAAAAGGCTTTGGCTCTGCCATCTTTACGCTGGTGCTACTCTGTATCCTCACTTTTACCAGCTCAGTGGGCGTTGCCGGTTGGGAAGCTGTTGTATACACCAAAGAGGGCAACTCTTCTGACTCTCCGCTGCCGCTGGCATTATCACATATTGTAACAGGAAATAATTTTTTATACCATATGCTGGTAACCGTGGGCCTGTTTGGGCTGATCGCTTCTTTCCATGGAATCATTTTAGCTGCCGGACGTTCCACCTTTGAATTTGGAAGAGCACGCTTTGCGCCCGGGTGGCTGGGTCGTGTAAACAGCAGGTTCCGGACGCCTTCTAATGCATTAGTGGCAAATATGATCATTGGGATCATTGCCCTGCTTACCGGCAAAACCAGTGAGATCATTATTCTCTCTGTATTAGGGGCCCTGACCCTGTATATTATTTCCATGATTGCACTGCTCAGACTGCGGCAAAAGGAACCCGGATTGGAACGACCGTTCAAAGCGCCGTTCTACCCCGCTTTTCCGCTGATCGCACTGATCCTTGCCATCATTTCTTTTATAGCGATGATGATCTATAATTTCCGGTTAACATTGCTCTACCTGGGCATTCTTCTTATAGGGTATATCTTATTCCGCCTGTTTCATAAACGATCATAATGACAACAAAAGAAATTTTACACTATGTAGCCAATCATGCATCCGGCAAAGTAAAGATTGCGTATACGGATATTGACGGCATCTTGCGGGGAAAATACATCTCGGCAAAAAAGTTCCTGGGTATCGCAGAAAAGGAAACCTCCTTCTGCGATGTCATCTTTGGATGGGATGCAGGTGATGTGGCGTATGATAACTGCGGGTATACCGGGTGGCATACAGGCTATCCGGATGCTCCTGCAAGAATTGACCTGACCACTTTCAGAAAGATCCCCTGGGAAAATGACCTGCCCTTTTTTTTAGGAGAGCTTACCGCCCCGGACGGCACAGCAGCCTGTGTTTGTCCCAGACAACTGTTAAAAAAGGTATTGGGTGATGCACAGCAGATGGGATACCAACCAAGCGCTGCCCAGGAGTTTGAATGGTATAATTTTTCTGAAACGCCCCAAACCGCTGCAGACAAAGAATACCGGCAGCTGACCCCGTTAACGCCCGGCATGTTCGGCTATTCTATTTTAAGAAGCTCCCTCAAGAATCAGTTCTTTTCTGACCTGTTTGAAGAGCTCAGGAAATTGGATATTCCGCTGGAAGGTCTCCATACAGAAACAGGTCCCGGCACGTATGAGGCAGCTATTGAGTACGCTGACCTGGTAACGGCTGCCGACCGGGCTACTCTTTTTAAAACAGCCGTGAAAGAGATCGCTTACCGCAATGGTATTATGGCAACTTTTATGGCAAAGGTGAGTGAAACGCTTCCGGGATGCGGGGGGCATGTGCACCAGAGCCTTTGGGATAAAGCGCACAAGAAAAATATCTTTTATAATGAAAAGGACAAACAGAAAATAAGCGAGCCGTTCCGGCAATATATAGCAGGGCAG
>DASVMC010000148.1:0-11831 GCA_036384555.1 Niabella sp.
ATAGGAAAAGACGACGGTTTTTCTGGCAGGGAAACCGTTTTGCGAAAATAATAGACGCCATACTCTTCCCCATTATGCGGCAGATTTGCCGTACTGATCCATTGCGCGTTCCAGCGCTTTGATGCTTGCGGGGAAGCTGCCGGCTGACTGTATGCCTGCGCTGCCAGTACAAATAAGCAAGCGGTTATGGTAAGCAAATGTTTCATACGATGTGGTTTTATTGAACTCTTTTTGTTAAGCGATCTCCTGTTCTTTTTAAAGAAAGTTCCAGTGTATTGACTCCAAACGGAGGCATTGTTTTTTTCAGGGTATTGTTGACAATGACTGCATTGCTATCCTCCTTTCCGTTTAACCGGACCCACCGGGCCTTTTCCACAGGAACCCGGAGCTTTATTTTTGCTTCCTGCTGCTTTCCCTGCGCATTATAAAACCGTACCACCAGCTTATTTTGATGCAGGTTATAAGAAGTAACTTCGTACCCGGTTCCGGTAGCGTCCAATATACCGCTTATTTTGTTTTTTTGCCCACCTTGTACTACCATCAACGGCTCCGTTATCCGCAATGCCTCGCTGTTAAGCGCACCAACCTGCCAGTTGCCCGCGTGCGGTACAATGGAATAACGAACAAAGGTGGAATCATGCAGCTGGTAATTCCCGTTCCACAACCCCCTGCCGCTATACGCTATGGTTAGGGATAAAGGAAAATCATGCCCGTAAGAATAGCTGGTGGTGTGATCTGTAAACAGCGCGAGCCCGTTTTTTTCGTCTGTAAGATCCGCCCACCGGTAAATAATATTGTTTTTAATACTGTCCCAGCGGTTAAAAAAGGTATTGTTTAATCTGCTTTCTGTTACATCAAAGGGCGCATCTTTAAAAAGGGTTGCAGGACCGATGTTAGCAGGGAAAGAAATGCACAGCTTTGAGGTATCTGTATAAAACGCTTTATAAACATCTTTGCTGTCGTAGCCCGCTTGCTGGGCATGACTATCGCCGATGCCTTCGTTTTTTGCCCAGTGAATGATGGTCTCAAAATCAATTGCCGGCTGCCCGTTGCATACCGTTATGTACTGTACAAAATCATGAACACCCAGTTTGCCGGCGATTTTTATTTTCTTTTGTACCGGCCCGTTTTCAAGAAGGGTTATGGTGTTTTTTTCATCGCAGGAAGACCGGAACCGCTGCTGCTCATAAAACTGTCCCTTTATCTCGTTAAACTTCCGGCCGGACTTTTCATCAACCCATTCTTTATTATCTTTTTTTGTAACCAGGCTGCTGATGGTACCGGTTATGGAATCCAGTGTCAGTTTATAAAGATCCGTTTCTACGAAGTATGTGGACGTGGCCGGTGCTTGTTTGCCCGGATCTAAAGCCGGACTTTCTTCTATGCGATAGGTTGTAGCGGTGGTTGCCGGAACGGATGCTGTAAATAATAATTCGATAGAACCGGCAGCAGCACCTGGCTGAACCTGTGGTACGATTGCCTGTCCGTCTGCTGCTTTGAGTACAATGTTTTTTGAATACCGGGCTGCCGGTACTGTAATACGTACCACCTCTTTCCGGCCGATGCCGGATGTATTGATAACAGTAATGTTGTTTGAAGCACTTTTATTGATTAAAGCGGTCTCTGCCTGTAATAATACGCTATCGGTCAGCTGATTGCTCTTTTGGATCCACTTCTGCACACGTCCGTACCAGGCCAGGGGCACGATCCAGCAGTCGTGGTGCTGCGCCAGCAACAGGTTGCGCCAGGCCTCATCCAGTAAGGCGCCGGGCCGTTCATCATTTCCATACAAACCTGCCATTGCACTCAGTTTCTCAGCCTGTAACAGTTTGTTTTCCGCGTGCCGCACCATTTGCGCTATCTGCTGTAATTTCTGTGCCCCCCACATCAGGCTCACCTGTATGTCTTCCTGCGATAGCTTCCAATCCAGGTTGGGCCGGGAAGCTATGCTGTCAAAATAATGGTTCCAGGTAGTGTACCGGGTATTGCCCTGCCTGTGATTCAGCCAGGGACCATTGCTCCAGCCGGCGTCCTGCAGGCACATGCCTATCGGGTTATTGATCCCCTGCTTTAAAGCGGCGGTATAATACTGATGTGAGTTGGTCCATGCGGCTGTTTGCCAGGTGGAAAAATTCACCAGCCCTTCTGAAGCATAGCGGGGCACCGTTGGCAATTTAGTGCCATCCGGTCCAACCCAGTTGAGCGTTTCACCACCAAAGGCCCTGGTATAGCCGCCCCAGCAGGTATTCGGGTTTTTTAAAGACGCATATTTAAACCCAAAAGATTTCAAAATACCGGGCAGCGCGCTGGTAAAACAAGGCTCTTCCGAAGAATATGTTACAAAAGTTGCCGTAGGAAAATGCTGCTTTATTTTTTTGATGCCATATTCAAACTGCCGGATGATGCTTTCCCCGGAAATAGTAAAGAGATAGCTTTGCCCGTAAGCAGGATTCACAAATTCGATCCGGTTGTTTTGCGGGTACTGCTGCTCTAAATAAGACCGGAGCTGCTGGTAGGCTTCGGGCTCCCGCAGGCGAACACTGTCCCACGTTTCGGGCTCAATTTCCAGGTTGATGTTCCAGTTGGGATGCGCTTCCAGGCTTTTTACAATGAACTCCGTAAAATTCTTTGGATAATGCCCGTATACACCGCCATGATATCCATCAATAAAATAGGAGTTCTGCGCCGGTACGCGGGTGAAGAACAGTACAAACAACAGCAGAAGGATAAAACGGGGCACCAATAATTTCATTCGCAGATCTCTTATATTTTCAATTGCCGGATGCCCGCCTGAATAACGTAGCCGGGCAGGGAACTTTGCTGATGATCCTTTCCGGATGACAAAAATTTACCATGCTTCGTTTCATTTCGATTAAAAGGCACACTGCCTAATCAATGTCACGCAAGTTATTGGTTTCCGCTATTGCCGCTCTTTATTTATTACAGGAATACATTCATTGAACGGTGTTTTTTATTATGCCTCCGGCAGTAGTGCTCCTATAAAGCCCGGTTAAGGGTCAGGCAGGATCGCACACTTCAGCGTTCTGCTGGCTATGGGGCGCATCAATAATTGCCAGATAAGAAATGCCACACTAGTTTATGTCCAAAAATTATTACACGCAAAATAGCAGTAAAAGCAACCGGAAGTGACTTACATACTGGCGCGTTTTATGAAGGAGCGATCGTACTTTCCAACAGTATCAACCATACGCTTACTGATTACCGCAAAACTGATTTTTACGACTATTAAACAAATACCGTACATGCACAAAGCCATTTGTATTTTTTTACTATTTTTTATTACCGGGTCTTCTCTTGCTGCACAAGAGAAAATTTCTTTAAACAGTGACGGAACTATTGCAGACTGGAAGCTGACCCCACAATCAGCCGTCGGCAGCGATAGTATGCAGCTGTTTAATGAATCCTATTCCACAAACAATTGGGTAAAAGCATTGGTGCCGGGTGCTGTATTTACTGCTTATGTTGAAGCGGGTATTGAAAAAGATCCCAACTGGGGCGATAATATTTACCAGGTAGATAAAAAGAAGTATGATCGTAATTTTTGGTACAGGACCACTTTTACAGTGCCGCAAAAAACAGACGGTACACTATGGCTGAACTTTGAGGGCATTAACCGGCGCGGTACCGTTTACTTAAACGGTACCCTGCTGGGGCGGCTGAACGGCTTTATGCAGCACGGTAAATATGATATTACCCGTCTTTACAGACCCGGTAAGAAAAATATACTGGCCGTTCTGGTGGAGTGGCCGGGCAGGCCGGTGGCCAATTATGCCATGCCGGCTTATATGAGCAGCGATAGCTGGGACTGGATGCCCTCCGTTCCGGGGCTGTTACAGGGCATTACAGACGATGTGTATTTAACCAGCTCCGGTAATGTGACCATAGAAGAACCCTGGATGCGCACAGATGTTTCAGAAAACAGGAAAGACGCGTACCTCCATTTGCGCTTTGATCTTAAAAATAATGGCCAACAGGAACAGGAAGGGACCGCTGTTGCCACCATTCATCCGGGAAATATCACTATATCCAAACCCGTTAAGATCGCGCCGGGAAAAAGTGCACAACTCGTATTTGATACCGCTTTTTATAAGGAGCTGCATATAAAGCAGCCCCTGTTATGGTGGCCCAATGGTTATGGCGATCCTAATTTATACAGCCTTACCCTGTCATTTAAAACAGCTAAAGAAAATAAAGTATCCGACAGCAAGACCCTGCAATTCGGCATTAAAAAATACACTTATGATACGCTGGGCGGTGTTTTGCACATTAATATAAATGGCGAACGGATCTTTGTGAAAGGAGGCAACTGGGGTATGAGCGAGTACCTGCTTCGCTGCCGCGGTGCGGAGTATGACCTGAAAGTACGGCTCCACAGGGAGATGAATTTTAACATGATCCGGAACTGGATCGGCAGCATTACAGATGAGGAATTTTATGAAGCCTACGATAAATACGGTATTATGGTATGGGACGATTTCTGGCTCAACAGTCACCCCAACCTGCCCGATGACGTTTTTAACTTTAATGAAAATGCGGTCGCAAAGATCAAACGGCTCCGCAACCATCCCAGTATTGCCTTATGGTGTGGCGATAACGAAAGCTACCCCTTGCCACCGCTGGATGGCTGGCTGCGGGAGGATGTAAAGACCTTTGACGCCGGTGACAGGAAGTACCATTCCAACTCCCATAGCGATCAGCTCACCGGCAGCGGCCCCTGGGCCAATTTTAAACCCAGCTGGTATTTTACAAAATATCCCGGCGGCTTTGGCGGGAATGTGGGCTGGGGACTGCGTACAGAAATAGGCACGGCCGTATTTACCACCTTTGAGAGCTTTAAAAAATTTATACCTAGAGAAAACTGGTGGCCGCGCAATAAAATGTGGGACCTGCATTATTTTGGACCGCAGGCCGCCAATGCGGGACCAGACCGCTACGAGAACGCCATCAATAACAATTATGGAACGGCAACGGGGATTGAAGACTGGTGCAGGAAAGCCCAATTGCTGAATATAGAAACCAATAAAGCATTATTTGAAGGATGGCAGCACCACATGTGGAACGATGCTTCCGGTGTGCTGACCTGGATGAGCCAGTCTGCCTACCCCTCTTTTGTGTGGCAGACCTATGATTATTATTACGATCTCAACGGGGCTTACTGGGGTGTTAAGAAAGCCTGTGAACCGGTGCATATCCAATGGAGCTATGCGGATAACAGCGTAAAGGTGAGCAACACCACGTTAAAAGCGTTCAGCAATATGACAGCGGAAGCTATTGTTTATGACATTAACGGAAAACGGTTTGATCCCTACTGCATGAAAGATAAGATCAATGTTAAAGCCAATGCAGCTACCGACTGTTTCCGGTTAAATTTTAATACCAATGACCTGGCATATCAGAAAAAAGCCTATGCCTCCACCACCACCAAAGATGCCGATAATGCGGATGCCGTAGCCGATGGCAACAGCGGCAGCCGGTGGGCGAGTGACTATACAGATGAGCAATGGATCTACGTTGATCTTGAACAGCCGACGGCCTTTGATGAAGTGGTGCTGAACTGGGAAGACGCATATGCCACACAATACCGGCTGCAGGTATCGGATGATGCTGCCAGCTGGAAGGATGTTTATGAGCAGCAGAACGGAAAGGGCGGGCGGGAGCTGATAAAGATCGCACCGGTAACCGCCCGCTATGTAAGGATGAAGGGACTGCATCGGGCTACCAAATGGGGCTATTCCTTATATGATTTTGAAGTATACCGGAACGCTGCAAAAAGCCGGGAGATCTCCACCACGCATTTTATCCGGCTTTTATTAAAAGACGAGCACGGCAGACTGGTATCCGATAATTTTTACTGGCGCAGCTCCAAATCCAACGACTATACGCAGCTCAATGAACTTCCTCCTGCGGCAGTAAAAACGACCTCCTCCGTTAAAAATAAAGAGGGGCACTCTTTAATAACCGTAACGGTCAAGAACACAGGCCACAGTATTGCCTTTGCAACAAAGGTGCAGGCCTGCCGCACCAGTGATGGCGAAAGGATACTGCCGGCCATAATGAATGATAATTATTTTACATTATTCCCGGGCGAATCCAAGGAGATCACGATTGATTTTGAAACCCGTCTGCTGAACGGAGGAGGTTATAAAGTGGTTACGGAGCCTTATAATTAGCAGCCCGCACAAGTCTTTTATTTTGCAAGGCGGCCTACTAAAAGGTTCTCTCAGTATTTTATGTTTCAAATGGCACAGGCAGAACTGGATCATTGGAAATCCCCTTTTGTGATTTCCAATAAAGAAAAAAATGGAGCTGCGTAAATTACCCAATGTATTTATAGTACAAAGTGTGGCCATGTTATCGGGAATATTAAATAGTGATACTGTTATCCAACCTCAAAATTTTTTGTATTTCTCTAAATCGTATTAAATTAGTGTATAAACTGGCTGAACTTACAATAAAAAGCTACGGTATGGAAAACAGGGTAATAATAACAGATGAACTGCTGCTTTCAAAGATATTATATATCCGAAACCAGCGGGTAATGATTGATCGTGATCTTGCTGAATTATATGGAGTGCCTACAAAACGACTGAACGAACAGGTAAAGCGAAATAGTAAACGTTTCCCAGCCGATTTTATGTTTCAGTTAACCAGGATAGAAAAGACGGAGGTAGTCGCAAAATGCGACCACCTCAAAGTAATAAAGTATTCGCCAAATTTACCTTACGTTTTTACCGAGCACGGGGCAGTAATGTTGGCAAGCGTACTCAATAGTGAAAGAGCTATTGAAGTAAATGTGCGCATTGTAAAACTGTTTAATGCAATGCGGGAGGTACTGCATACAAATCGGGACCTGCTATTGAAATTGGAAAAAATAGACAAAGGTTTACAGGCGCAGGGTTATTCTTTAAAACAACACGATGAAGAAATAGCTGCATTATTTGAACTGATCAGCCAGTTGCGAAAGGAACACGATGCTCCGCAGTCCCGTAATCCCATCGGGTTTAAAACAAAAACTGACAATAAATAAGCTTTC
This sequence comes from Niabella sp., assembly GCA_036384555.1. GTDB lineage: Bacteria > Bacteroidota > Bacteroidia > Chitinophagales > Chitinophagaceae > Niabella. Next base: position 7,055 of record DASVMC010000148.1, read on the forward strand.
CTGCCCTTAATTAGTAATAAGTACTTTATTTTTCCTACAGCAAAATTGGAGCTGATGAGACAGATGGCTCCGGGTTTATGATGCAGGCTGCCTGCCCGTCCCACAAGTCGCCCTTGTTCTACAAAATATTGGTATCATATAACCGCGCCTAAAACAGGTGCATCCTCCCCCAGGCTTGCTATTTTGATGGGAACCTTTAAATTTTCTTTTTGCAGCCGGGCTTCCAGATCCGTAAGAAAAAAACGGCTGGCCCGGGCGATATTCCCTCCCAATACAATCACTTCCGGATCGTCTTCCCTGATAAACTCAGAGAGAAAGCGGCCCAGGTTTTCAGCAAATTCATTAAAAATAACCGGTACCGAAGCATCCGCATCATACAGGCTGGCCAGGCTTTTAACCCCTGTTGTCTTTTTTCCCGTGAGCTGGTAAAAGCGGTTTAAAAACCACCGGGTAGAAATATATTCTTCTGCAATACTATCCAGAAAAGGTTTGCACCACAGGTTGGCATCTTCTGCATACGCATTTTTAAACCGGGCGGTACCAAGGCCGGTACCTAATGTTATTCCTATTGCCCGCCGGCAGTGATCATTTGGGTTAGCAAAAAGTTCCCCCTTTAAAAAACAACCGGCATCGTTAGAAAAGCAGATCTGGTTTAGTGGTACAGATAAATGATCCGACAATACTTTTTTAATATTGATCCCGTATAAAGACTCATATTTATCATTGTCTTTAATAAGACTGATGCCCTTTTCATAATCAAAAGGCCCCGGCATGGCAATACCGATCCGGGTTACCGCAACAGGCGCCAGGGATAAAGACTTCCGGATCGCCTTCAGCCAGTCTTCCGTGATCGCATCCGCCGTACCCTTTGAATTGACGGACTCCCGGAAACGGGTATGCTCTAAAATACGATGCCTGTTCAGATCTACAATGGCGGTGGTAATATGTGATCCGCCTATATCCGCTCCCAAACCAAATTTCTCTTCCATAATTTTATTACAAGTACAGTTACTGTCGTTTGTTAAACGAACCATTACCGCCGGAAATGACAAGCGAACATACTACCAAAATGTCACCCTGACTGTATTCCGCTTTCGGCGGAAGGGTCTCCCGATTATCCAGAGATGCTTCTGCCCGTACCGAACAGTATGTTCGGGCGGGGGCTGCGTTACACTCCGCTCAGCATGACGCCACTTATTTAATTTTTCCCTTTTATGTTTGCCCCACTCTACGACATCGTATTGTTTGTCATTTTAAAGAACTTAAATCCGGTTTATTGTGTCATTACCCGGCAAATCCTTTTGCTGTTCCGGCTGTTTTATATTCAATAACGTAAAATTGCCTCGTTTCTTATTTATAACTTTTATTGGGGCTGCTGCCCATCACCAGCTCCAGCCTGCCACCGCGCATCATATCCCGGTAATCAATATAACATTTTTGATAGGGCTTTCCGTTCAGTAATGCGCGCTGTATATAAATATTATCCGCAGTATTGTTTTTAGCAATAATAGAAAAAGTATTTCCATTTTTCAAATGAATATCGGACCGGGAAAACAGGGGACTTGTAATTTCATACCTTGTACTGCCCGGGCAAACCGGGTGCACCCCCGTAGATGCCAGCACATACCAGGCGCTCATCTGGCCCACATCTTCATTACCTACGATCCCTTCCACGGCATTATGATACGCGCTGTCGCAAATAATGCGCGTCCATTTCTGGGTCAGCCAGGGAACACCCAGGCGGTTAAACAAAAAGGGAGCATGATGCACCGGTTCATTGGCATGGTTGTAATAGCTGTTCCACATAAAGTTTTTGGGCGTTTTATTAAAGAAGTCCTCGAGGTCTGCTATTACCTTTTTTTTGCCTCCCATCAAGGCTACCATTCCGTTCACATCGTGCGGCACAAACCAGCCCTGCTGGTAAGGATTGGTTTCAAACGTGCCGTACCAGTCGGTCAATCGTCCGTCTTTGGGCCAGGGCTGCCAGGAGCCGTCTTCATTACGGGGGCGGAACCAGTGATGCACCGTATCCCAGATATTCTTATAGTTCAGCGATCGCAGGGCGTATTTCTTGGCTTCGTTCTGCCTGCCCAGGCTGTCTGCCAGCTGTGCCAGGCACCAGTCGTCAAAAGCATATTCCAGGGTTTTGGCAATACTGCCGGGATCATAACCCCGTTTACCGTTGCCAAATTTTTCATTGGTGTTGACCGCATACCGGTAAGCTTTTTCAATATCATAATCCCGGATGCCTTTTGCATATGCATCTGCCAGTACCACAACGGCCGGGTTCCCCAGCATACAGCCGCTATACGCATTCAGCAGCTCCCACCGTTCCAGGTAATTACTGTCTGTTTCATCAGCAAGCGTTACCAGGGAATTGATCATATCATTCACCAAAAGCGGATTTATGATCGTTTGTAAGGGAAACTGGCTGCGGAAAACGTCCCAGCCGCTGAATATGCTGCGTTTACGGAAGGTTGCGGCCTTATGTATTTTTCCATCGCCGCCAGTGTAACTGCCATCTACATCTGTTACAATGCGGGGGTCGATCATGGTATGGTATAACGCCGTATAAAAAACAAATTTTTGTTCTTCTGTGGATCCATCGATGGTAATCACCCTTAAAGCGTCATTCCAAAGTTTTACCGCCTTCTGATGTGCGTTCTCAAAACTCCAGTCTTTTATTTCAGCTTCCAGATTCTGCCTGGCGCCCTCCATGCTTACAAAAGAAATACCGGCTTTTAGTAAAACCTGTTCTCCTGCTTTTGTTTCAAATTCTGTATAAAAGCCAAGGTGTTTCCCTTCTTTCTGCCTGATATTTTTTTCAACGGCCGCATTGGCTACCCACTGCTGGTAATCATCGCTTTCGATGGCCTCCCGTTTCCGGCTGGCTGTATCGGGAATATTAACGCTCCATACGCCAAAATCCTTTAGCGGCTTGCTGAACTGCGCATAGAAATACACGGTATAATTGGCCTTTCCTTCGCCATTGCCCCAGCCGCCGCCATCAGGCGTGCATTGCATCCATCCGGCAATAGTATGCTCATTCACCATTTTTACAAACTGCCGGGTAGCGGTACCGCCTACCCTTCTTGCCAGGTCAATTTGTATGCGCGATTGCCTGCTGGCCGGAAACGTAAACCGCAGCATGCCGCTATGAGGCGCCGCGGTCATTTCTGCTTTGATCTGATGGTCCGTTAACTGAACCGCATAATACCCTGCTGAAGCCTGCTCGCTTGCTTTATCATACCGGGAACGGTAGCCGGTGCCGGGCGCATCACCGGCCTTTCCTGCTGCTGTTTTCAGGGGACCTGTTGAAGGCATTACCAAAAAATTGCCCAGGTCGCCATACCAGCCAATGCCGCTCATTTGTGTAAAAGCAAATCCTTCAATACTGGTGTGCTCATAGCTGTAACCCGAACCATTATCCCCGCCGGTGATGGTATTGGGGCTTACCTGCACCATTCCGTAAGGCGTTGTGGCGCCGGGAAACGTTTTACCCAGGCCATGATAAATGCCCGCTTTTCCGGCGCTGGTGCTTGCACCAATAAAAGGATTTACATAAGCTGCGGGCTGCTGGGCATTTATTGTAACCTGGTGTATAAACAGGGAAAGAAGGGTAAGATAGCTGTTTCTTATAAATGACATTATTACAAATCAATGTTGTTTGGGTGATTGTTCAATATAATTATTTCCAGTTAAAGACCCGTACAAAGTAGGGCCGGTACCGGTCTGCACTACCGGGATTATTGAAATTACTCCAGAAATCAACGGGGTTGATGTTGTAGGAGATCACCAGTTCGCCCTGTTGGGATAGCCCTGCATGAACAGAAGCGTTGTAGGTGAGAATATCGGTTCCGTTGTAGGTATCCGGAATCCGGTACAGTGTGCGTTTATTGGTCCAGGGCCCTATGGGTGATGTGCTTTCAAAAATATAAATATCCTGCCCGTAAATGATCTGCTGGGAAACAAGGTAGTATTTACTTCCATCTTTAAAAACATTGGGCAGGGTTACATCCCTGGCAATAAAATGTCCGTCGGGCCGATCGGCCCAGCCATTGTCTGTAAGATATTCCCATTTCGCTGTAAGATCATGACCCGGCGCCCTGGCAACATGCAGCATGGTCGTCAGCCATCCGTTCTCTGTTCCGTATATATACGTATATCCATCTTCCGCATCAAAAGTACCGGAGTCATAGCCGGTATTCCTGGTAGTATCTACATCTCTTACGATCTTTTCAACAGTAAGATCCGGTAAGGAAAGAATGGCCACGTCTGTTGAAAGATGCTCCAGCTGGCCCGTTTCAGGATCTTTATGCATGTGGCCCATCGGCAGCTGTACTTTATTGTTATAGATGTGTGCACTGCCCGGCCAGTACAGGTCATCCTCATCATTGGTATTGCCCGGGTATTTTATCCAGGTTCCGGATTGATTACCGGTGCCGGTGTTCAGCTGTATAAAGCTGCTTAAAGAGCGGTCTTTTTGCAATATGCCGGTATTCCGTACAAACGCATTATCGATCCTTGCCCGTTCCGGCGTCACCTCCCCAAAAAAACTATCCTGGAAGGTCCACAATAAACTGCCATCCGGCAATAGTGTGGAATAGCATCCATCCGCTCCGTTCCAGCCGGAATACCGGGTCAAAAAACCGTTGTAAAGGGTATCACTGTACACTTTTACCTGCGCATCCCATTTCCCTTCGTTAGGTATCAAAACCAATCCCGGCAAAGGCACTTCTGAAAGCTGTATCCGCACCGTCCACTCTCTTTTGCTGCC
>DASVMC010000149.1:0-3653 GCA_036384555.1 Niabella sp.
AAACCACGGGTGTATTTTTCTTTTGCAAACCGTACCAGCAGGAAAGAGCCAAAAATAACTGCAGCCAGGCGAAACAGCGTAAGCGCTACTTTCCCTCCTTCATTCCCAAACTTCCAGCCCCAGGCCATGCCTGAATTTTCGATAAAATGGATACGCGCCCAGTTCATTCCAAAAATACGGGTCACTTCTCCCACAGGATAGTGTGTCTTTATATAGATCTTAACCACCTGGTCTACAATCAGGATCAGTAGAATAACGATAATTGATGTGCTTAATTTCCCTGCTTTCATCCGTAGTTTTTTATAGCATCCATACCAGGCGGCGCTTTTTATATACCAGTGCTGTTAAGAACCGCTGCTATGCCCTGTATTATGCGGGGGCAAAGATACGGGTAAAAGAAAAAGTAATGATTGGTTTGTATAAACAGCGAAAGCCTCCTAAAAATGGAACAATACACCCGAATTTTCTTAATTTGAAGCCGTTGTTTCATCAATCAGAGTCATATGAAAATAAAAAGAGGATCATTTCTGTTATCAGGCGCTTTGCTCACAGCGATCATTGCTTCCGGGCAGGCCAGCTTGCAACTGCCTTCCTGGGCTATGGGGCCTTTTATACGGCCAACAGCTGCAAAGCCTGTTATTACTCCAAATGATCAAAGGACATTTACAGATCCCATGTCCGGCAAAACTGTGACATGGATGTCGAACGCAGCCTTTAATCCTGCTGCAATTGTCAGGAATGGTAAGATCATGGTACTTTTCAGAGCCGAGGATGTTACAGGAGAAGAAAAAATTGGCGGACATACGTCGCGTATCGGGTTAGCCGAAAGCACAGATGGCATTACGCTCAAAATTCGGCCGATGCCCGTTTTATTTCCAGCCAGGGATGACCAGAAAGAGTATGACTGGCCGGGAGGAGCTGAAGATCCCAGGGTAGCCCAAACAGAAGACGGCACCTATGTAATGCTTTACACCTCCTGGAATATGAAGACACCCCGGCTTTCAGTTGCTACCTCCAGAGACCTGGTACACTGGACCAAACACGGGCCGGCCTTTAAAACGGCCTGGAACGGCCGTTTTGCCAATATGGCCAGCAAGTCAGCTTCTGTTGTAACACAAATCAAAAACGGGAAACAGGTTATTGCAAAGGTGAACGGGAAATATTTAATGTACTGGGGGGAGCATTTTGTAAATCCGGCCACTTCTGACGATTTAATTAACTGGACGCCCATACTGGATGATCAAAATGAATTACAGCGATTGATCACCCCCAGAAGCGGTTATTTTGATAGTGATCTTACAGAATGCGGGCCGCCGGCAATGATCACTGATAAGGGCATCCTGTTATTATATAACGGGAAAAACGGCGCAGGGAACAGGAGAGATAGCAATTATGCCGCACATAGTTATTGTGCAGGACAGGTTTTGTTTGATAAAAACGAGCCCACAAAAGTACTTGCCCGGCTGGATAAGCCTTTTTTATATCCGACAGAACCGTTTGAGCAATCCGGACAATATGCTGCAGGTACCGTTTTTATTGAAGGAATGGCTTATTACAACAACAAATGGTTTTTATATTATGGCTGTGCCGATTCAAGAGTAGGTGTTGCTGTTTTTGATCCTGAAGGCAGCCAATGATATATCCGGCTTGTGGGATAAAGGTGATCTGGCGCAGGCATTATAATGGATGTGATCAGCGCCAGGTTCATTCTACTATAGAAAGAAAATTGTCTTCCTCAGCCTGATGAAGGACAATAAAAAGCGTAGCTTCGTCAAGCCTGGCCTGATATTGGTTGACCATACAATATGATTAACTCAACACAGTTGAAGATGCACGAAAACACCAGGGTTACCGGATCTTTTCTATAATTACCAGGAGCAAAGCAACCAGTGCAGGCAATCCCTGTGTAAAAAATATTTTTTTATCTGCCGTTACTGCGCCATAAATGCCGGCAACGACCACACAGCTCAAAAAGAAAACAACAATATTGCTGCGCCATTCCGTGTTTTGAATGAAGAAGGTCCATATTAAGCCCGCGGCAAGAAACCCATTATAAAGTCCCTGGTTGGCTGCAAGGCCTTTTGTAGGGGGAAACAATTCTTTAGGTAGTTTTTTAAATACCCGGGCACCTACTGTTGTCCATGCAAACATTTCAAACCAAAATATATAGCAATGAAAAGCAGCCACCAACCCTATTAATAGCTTTATAAATAGTTCCATCGTTTCATTTTTATTACAATTATTCCTGATAAGGCGCGGGGGAACAAACGTCACGGCAATCCGCCCCGGCTAATGTTATTGCTCGATTTGTTTGCACCCGCTTATTTTAAAGTTACTTTTGCCTCCGTTTTAAAACGCTTCTATAAAACTATTAAAAATGGCCTTAAAAGAACAAAATAAAATAAAGCTGGAACGCATCGCAAACACAGCTACCAAATGGATAGGGTCTACCTCCTCTTTGGTATTTCATACTTTATTGTTCCTTGTTGCATTTCTGCTACCTGTACTCCATATTATGGAGTTTGATAAAATGTTGCTGGTACTAACGACTATTGTGTCCCTGGAAGCTATTTACCTGGCTATTTTTATACAAATGTCTGTCAACAAAAACAGCCAGGATATTGAAGAAATACAGGAAGATATTGAAGAGATACAGGAAGACGTGGAGGAAATGCAGGAAGATGTAGAAGAGATACAGGAGGACGTGGAAGAAATACAGGAAGATGTAGAAGAGCTGCATGAAACAGCAGATATAGAAGCAGCAATTCTTCCTAAAGAGAATTCCGTTATATCCGACACAGTGTCCTCAACGGATGAAAAGCTGCAGCATATACAGTTGCTGCTGCAGCAATTGCAGCAGGAAGTAGCTGCATTAAAAGAAGCACAGTAGGAAGCATATCGTTTATTAGCTTTGTGCGGAAAATGACGCAAACAAATATATTTTTAACTTCATTGAAAGGACAAAAAGCGCAGTCCTGCCATGTCTGGCGAAGCATGGTGCTTTGACCTTTTGCCTGTTTGGTCAAATAATAAATACTCCATCACATAATAAGGAAGAATTGCAATACTTGATTAGCTACAGGAGATCCAGTCGCTCATTACCGATTGTTCTGCTACAAATAAGGATAATCCGCGGCGATCAATCCGTCTTCCTTCAGCCGGTTCCAGAAATCAACCGGAATTTCGATATGTCCCATTTCCACATTTTTGCGCACACGGCCTGGGTTGCTGCTGTTTAAGGCAATGCTTTTCACTCCCGGCACATGCAGTCCAAAATAAATGGCCGCGGCGGCGGGGTCGATCTCAAATTCTTTGCAGATCTCATAATACCGGTCGCGCCACTGGTAATAATGCGCATGATCCGGATTATTACGATCCAGCAGGATATAGTTGAAGTAATCGCTGCCCGTGAGGAAGCCGCCATGGAATACCGCCGAATTAATGATCGTAATGCCTTGCTGATACAGTTTGTCTATAAAGGCGATCAGGTCCTTCGGATGATGGTATACGGTAAAACTGTTGGCGATCATTACCCAGTCCAGCTCCACATCTTCAGCAATTTTTTCAATGGCCTTCCAGTCCTTTGCGCCGATGCCGATCCCGGCCACTTCCCCCTTTGCTTTTAATTCTGTAAGTGCCCGGTAGGCTCCAAG
>DASVMC010000150.1:0-4185 GCA_036384555.1 Niabella sp.
ATCTGGCCGAAATGTATGGAGTGGAAACCAGAAGGTTGAATGAGCCGTCCCCGTCCTGGGAAAAACAAAAACCAGGGACCGGTAAGGGGTTCAATATTCCCGGTCTTATACAACCTGTGAGGTTTGCGGGCAACAAATGCTTTAAAAAAAATCTTTTTCATTTTTCCGGAACCGGATTATTAGACTGATTGCTAAATAAGCGGTGGTCTTAATTTTCAGGCTGCTTCCGTTTTTTTTATAAACCCGAACAATTGTACTTTTAGCGGATGCAAGCAGTAGCAATTACAGAAATCCATCTTTACAGGCTTTTCATTCCTTTAAAGGAACCTTTCATCATTTCACTGGGGCCGCTTTATAATGCTGAAAGCGTGCTGGTAAAAATAGGAACGAATGCCGGTATTACCGGTTGGGGTGAGTGCAGTCCGTTCATGAGCATTAACGGGGAGTCTGCCGAAACAGGTATTGTAGTGGGCAACTATTTTAAAAAAGTGCTGGTGGGCAAAGACCCGCTGGATATTGCGGGGCGCATTGCAGATATGGATGCCGTTATTTATGCCAACAAAAGTATCAAGAGCGCCTTTGACATGGCATTGTATGATATATCTGCCAAGCATGCGGGGCTGCCGCTGTACCAATTCCTGGGTGGTGAAAAAGATAAAACGATTACCACGGACTATACGGTTAGTGTGGGAGAACCCTCTAAAATGGCTGCGGATGCCGTGAAAATAAAGCAACAGGGATTTCCGGTCATTAAAGTGAAAATAGGCAAGGGTGGTCCGCAGGATGTAGAGCGTATAAAGGCCATCCGTGCAGCCGTGGGCACTGTTATCCCGCTGCGCATAGATGCGAACCAGGGCTGGGGCGTAGATGAGGCCATTGAAACGCTGCAGGCATTGGAACCTTTCCATATTCAGCACTGTGAGGAGCCCGTTGCGCGGTGGAATTTTATGGAATTACCTAAAATAAAAGCAGAAAGCCCCATAACCCTGATGGCTGATGAGAGCTGCTGCGATCAGCATGATGTAAAACGGTTGATAGACTTAAAAGCTTGTGACCGCATTAATATTAAACTAGGTAAGAGCGGGGGTATTTATAATGCCCTACAAATGATACAACTGGCAGAGAAAGCGGGCATAGAAATACAGATCGGGGCTTTTCTGGAATCGAGACTGGCTATGACGGCCTTTGCGCACCTGGCCCTTTGCAGTCCTAATATCGTCTATTATGACTTTGATACGGCATTGATGTTTAGCGAGGATCCTGTTGAAGGAGGGATCACTTATAAAGCGAATGGTGTTATTGAAGTGCCGGATGCACCCGGTATTGGAGCCGTGGTAAAACCGGATTTTCTGAAAGAGGCGTAATGGTGTAGTTCACCGGCGGTACAAAAAAAACGCGGGGCGCTAACCCCGGGTTTAGTGGATGCTCTTTAAGCCGTATTCGTGCATTAGCGGCCTTACAAATTATGGCTGGGCTTCCTTTGCCAGCTTTTGTTCCCATTTCCAGGCGGTGTCCATCATAACATCCAGCCCGTATTTTATTTCCCAGCCCAGCGTTTTTACCGCGTGATCATTATTGGCATAAATGGCAATAACATCTCCGGGACGGCGGGCCCCGATTTCATAATTTAATTGCACGCCACTTACTTTTTCAAAAGACCGGATCGCTTCTAAAACGGTAACACCATTACCGGTGCCCAGGTTAAATATTTCGTAATTGGATTTATTTTTTACCTCTTCCAGGTATTTGATAGCTAATGTATGCGCATGGGCAATATCACTTACATGGATAAAATCGCGAACACAGGATCCGTCACGCGTATCATAATCGGCACCGAAAACCGTCATCCTGGGCAGCTTGCCGATAGCCGTTTGGGTAATGGCCGGTACCAGGTTCTGTGGCCGGCCAATAGGAACTTCGCCTATTTCAATGGAAGGGTGTGCCCCTACGGGATTAAAATAACGCAACGCGATCACATTGGTGTCAAAAACTTTTGCAAAATCAGTAAGGATCTGTTCTCCCATTTGTTTGGTAGCACCATAAGGTGATTCTGCCGGTTTGGTAGGAGTTGTTTCCACTACCGGAATTTTATCCGGATTTCCATAGACCGTACAGGAGGAGGAAAAAACAAAGTACGGCGTATGAAAATCGCGTGCACATTTTAAAACATTCAGTAAGGAATTGAGGTTGTTTTCATAATAGACCAGCGGCATCTCTACGGATTCGCCCACAGCCTTATAGGCAGCAAAATGAATGATGCCTGTAATATCCGGATTTTCCATAAAAATGGCATGTGTATCATCAAAACTGCAAAGATCAACCTTGTAATTTTTTATCTTTTTACCGGTAATTTTTTCGACCCTTTCCAAAATAAAAGGCTGAGAACGGCTGTTATTGTCGACAGATATGACCTCATATCCGTTTTCAATCAGATCAACAATAGTGTGAGATCCTATATATCCGCTGCCACCTGTCACCAAAATCTTATTCATATTAAATTGATTGAGTGGCGAAGTTCTGGAAAAATTTTCTACAAACACATTTAATGTGCGTCAATCTGTACATTCTCCTGCCAGTTGCTGACTGGTACTCCAAGATATAGGCGGGACCTTGGCAATCTTATACAAAGAGCCGTACCAAATAATAAACGAGTGCAGCTATAATAGCGCTGACCGGTATGGTCAGGATCCAGGCAATGAGCAGGTTAATGGTAACGCCCCATCTTACGGCGGACAGCCGCTTGGTAGCGCCAACGCCGATAATAGCGCCCGTTACAGTATGCGTGGTGCTTACCGGTATTCCCATGCCCTCGGTAAGGATCAGGGTAGATGCTGCTGCGGTTTCGGCAGCAACGCCTTCCAGTGGCGTTACTTTGGTGATCCTGCTGCCCATTGTTTTTACAATTTTCCATCCGCCGCTCATTGTTCCCAGCGCTATGGCGCTGTAACAGGCAATAGGGATCCAGTTATGGGAAAGCAAAATATCTTTGGGATCCACGTCCGGGCTCATAGTGCCGGCCTGTACCCCGTGATAAAGAATCACTACAGAGATCAATCCCATTACTTTCTGGGCATCGTTGCCTCCGTGCCCCAGGCTGAAGGCTGCTGATGACAGCAGTTGTAACCGTTTAAACCATTTTTCCGTAACATAAGGGTTCTTTTTTCTGCAGATCCAGTAAATAGCCAGTGTAATAAGAAATGCCAGCAGCATACCAATGAGCGGAGACAGGAAAATAAAGACCACTGTTTTTATAAAATTGGCCATCACAATTACATCCACCGTATGCGCTTTTGCAATAGCGGCGCCAATTAAACCACCGATCAACGTATGTGAAGAGCTTGACGGTATACCAAACCACCAGGTGAACAGGTTCCATATAATAGCGGCCAGTATGGCGGCCAGGATCACGATCAGGTCAAAATCCAGGAATTCCGGCTTTACGGTTTTGGCAATAGTATCTGCTACCTTATGATCTTTAAAAACAAAATAAGCAACAAAGTTCCAGAAAGCTGCCCACAATACCGCCTGAAAAGGGGTCAGCACTTTAGTGGAAACGATGGTTGCTATTGAATTGGCTGCATCATGAAACCCATTGATATAATCAAAAACCAAAGCCAGCCCAACAATTACTATAAGGAGTGTTAACATATATCTGTAATGAGTTTGGAGAAAAAAGCAATTAAAAAATACATTATTACGCGTACTTGATAATAATGGATTCAATTACATTCCCGGCATCTTCACATTTATCGGTTACAGTCTCCATTACCTGGTAAATGTCCCGCTTTTTAATAACTTCCTTAGCGTCCGGTTCTGTATCAAACAGTTTTTCAATGCTCAGGTCAAACACATCATCCGCCTGGTTCTCAATACTGTTTATTTTAATTAAACCTTCTGTAATGTCTCTTATCTTCTTCATATCACGCAGCTCCATCACCACGATCTTTACCTGTTCTGTGGCGGCTTCAATTAATTCCACCATTTTTAGCAGCCCTGTTTCATTAGGGTTTACACGGTAGAGCTTTATTTTTTTTACTGCGGAATAAATGTAGTCGGCAATATCATCCAGCGATGTTGCCAAAGAGTGAATATCTTCCCGGTCAAAGGGCGTTATAAAATTCCTTCCCAGCTCGGTAAATACATTGTGGGTCAGTTCATCATTGTCGTGCTCCAGGTCAATGATCT
>DASVMC010000151.1:0-2152 GCA_036384555.1 Niabella sp.
TCCTTCTGATGTTTTTGCTTCTATGCACAGGTAATCACCCGCGGATCCATCCGGCACAAAAACATCTTCCTCCTTGATTCTTGTGGAGGACAATCCCCGGGACAAGGTGTTCGGTTTTGTCTTTTTAATATCGGCATACAGATCCCTTCCGTCTTCATTGGTCCAGTATTGTTTCAGCCAGTATCCATCAAACCACAAAATATCGGGCTTATATTTTGTAAGGAGTTCTTCCACCTGGTTATGCGTAAATTGTACAAAATGGTCCTTACCACCCGCGGGTTCCGGCATGGTTGCTATTTCAAACGGCATTTTATCCCATCCCATCTGCTGGATATCAAGGATCGAATAATAAATACCAAAAAGCAATCCCCGCTTGTGCGCCTCTTTTTCCAGCTCGTCAAGGATGTCTTTCCTGAATTTCGTTTTTTCTATATCGAACGAGGTATATTTACTATCCCAAATGCAGAAACCATCATGATGCTTAGCTATGACCGTAATGTATTTACATCCTGCTTTTACTGCAAAATCCACGATCGCTTTTGCACTGAATTTTTCAGGATCCCACGCAAATGAAATAGAATCGGCCACCCGTTTGGGCGTCTTGCGGCCGATCTCCCAGGAATCACCGGTAGCTGGTGTAAAACAGGCCATCCAGTGTACAAACAGCCCCAGTTTTGCATCCTGGAATTGCTTAAGCAACTTTTTATCGGTGCGGGGGTTTATAAGTGTTGTCTGTGAGAAGCTGATGATTGTGGTGAGGCATATGACAGCAACAACCAATAGTTTTTTGATCATTATCATTTTAATAAGAAGTGTGAAAATAGATACGGTTATTTAGCTGAGGCTTCCGGTAATTCAAACTCAATCACAGGAACCTCATAAGGAGGTTTTAGCTCAGGCAGCTGCAATGCAATGCTGCTTCCCTCCTGCCGGTACAGAATCTCTGATGCATCATTCAGCAATTGCGCATAGTTTATTTTTCCTGCATACCCTGGTAATACCAGCTGCCCGTTAGCAGGATAATCAAACAGGTGCAGGTATAATTTTCGTGTAACAGGATTATAGGTCAACCGGTTGACCGATCCTTCCGGGAGGTTGTATGCTTCCGGGGAAAAGGTACATCCATATATGGACCGGCTGTTGGCATACATCCAATAAGAAAGACTATCCAGCGCCCGATTGGCCCGGTAATCAAATGCACCACGCGCCGTGGGGCCCACATTCAGGATCAGGTTGCCCCCGTTAGCCACAGATGTAATCAGCAGCTCCAATAACTGACGGTGTGTTTTCCAGGTATGCTCGTCACGGTAATATCCCCAGCTCCCTGAAAAGGTCTGGCAGGTTTCCCAGTATTTCCCTTTGTATTTCGAAAGCTCCGAAGGCTGTACCTGCTCCGGTGTTTCAAAGTCGTAACCATCTGTATAATCATTCAGGTCAAGGCGGTTGTCTACAATGATACCCGGCTGCATTCTGCGGATCATCTTCAGCAATGCCGCACTTTCCCAGTCATTGCGTCCTTTACCGGTCTTACGGGGATAGGAAAAATCCAGCCAAAGAATATCGATCTTACCATAATTTGTCAGCAATTCCTTTACCTGGTTGTATAAATACTGCCGGTACCGGTTCCAGTTCTTTCCTTTATTCAGAACTGCATAATCAGCACTATCCTTTCCTTCCCCAAGGCGCTGGGGATGCAGATCATCGATCGTAAAATCCGGGTGATGCCAGTCGATGAGGGAATAATAAAACCCTATTTTAATTCCTTCTGCGCGGAATGCGGCTACAAATTCGCGTACCAGGTCGCGCCTGGCAGCAGTATTGGTCGCTTTATAGCTGGTATATTTAGAATCAAACAAACAAAAGCCTTCGTGGTGCTTGGTAGTGAGTACGGCATATTTCATTCCGGCCGCTTTTGCCTGCTTCGCCCATTTTTTTGCATCAAATTCATCCGGGTTAAAATGATCAAAATAAACCTGGTACTGTTCTGAAGTAAGCCGTTCATAATGCTTTACCCACTCATGTCTTGCCGGCTGGGAATAAAGTCCCCAGTGAATGAACATTCCAAAACGGGCATCTTCCCACCATTGCATCCGCTCTTTTTTTTGCGGCGCTGTTTCATCAGACAATGTTTGCTGCTGAGCCCGGACAGTAT
>DASVMC010000152.1:0-10494 GCA_036384555.1 Niabella sp.
TCGCTGTTATCCCTCCTTCCCAATATTTCAAAAGAGCCGTCGGGATGAACCACTCCCAGGTCATCTGTAGCAATAAAACCACAGGAATAAATATTAGCCAGATCTATAATATTTAAAACACCCCGTCCGGCACCTGTAAAAAGGGATAACGGATCTTCCTCTTCCCTTACCAGTATTTTCATCCACGGAGGGGTATGAAAAAGCCCGTTTCCGCCTGAATAAGCCTGTGAGAGCAGTTCTGTCATCCCGTATTCAGAATGCACCAGCGGCACACCGAATCCCTGTTTTAACAGATCGTGCACCTCTGCACGGATCAGTTCCCTTCTGCGCCCCTTCATACCACCCGTTTCCATAATCAAAGTATGCTGCAGCTGTTTGGGAAACCGGGCAGCAAAATCGATCAATGCATAAGTAACGCCGATCAGTATTGTTTTTTGTCCCGCAGCTTCCAGGGCATCCAAGGTACCGGAGAGTTCCTCAAAATTATTCAGATAAAAGCCGCTTTGAGGATGGCCGCTTTCCCGGATCAGATCATTTACCATAAATACAAGGGAAGAATGTTCCCGCTCCAGGTAGGAGGGCAGCAATCCCAGCATGCAATATTCTTTTACCGGACCGTAGAACCGGCTAAATGCTTTCCTGAAGCTTTCCACATATACAGCAGCATCCTTTACCAGGTGCTTGCTGTTGACTGTAGCCGTTGTTCCGCTGCTTTCAAAAATGACAGCAGGCTGAAAATCTGTTGTGGTTATTGAATGCGTTTTAAAAAAGCTGATCGGGAGAAAGGGAATATCTGCTAAATGGTTAACAGAGGCAGCCGTACGGCCAATAAGATCTGCATAGCGCCGGTATACCGCATTATGCTTGTATTGAAAAAGAAACAGCTCCTTTGCCACCGATTCAAAGCTTTGTTCATCAGCTGAAAATATCCGATCTCTGAGCTCCTCCATTGAAATTATGATTAGAAAATGAATCCGTAAAGGTACAAATCTGTTTTCAGATGCTTAAAGAAGTTAAGTTTGCACAGAAATCGGTTTTATATGATTACCAAAGGACGCAGCGTTTTTGATTTCATTGTTTTCAGCAATCTGTTCATTGCATTTTGCGCTGTGGCAATGTGCATTTGTACAGTAGCCTCCTTTAATCTTGGCAAACTGCCGGTCCATTTTGTAGCCTTTGTGTTTTTTTCTACCCTGGCCAGCTACAGCATTCATTGGTACCTGACCAACGCCGAGGTGGAAGTGACCGCTACGCGTACCAGCTGGCTGAGACTCCATAAAAAGGTGCACGCGGCCTTTTTTATTATCAGTGCCATAGGAACGGGTATTTTCCTATTGCAACTCTTTGATTACTGGTATTATATTGCTCCCGCTGTTGGTTTAACGCTCATGTACAGCGCACCTAAATTCCCCCACCCTTTTTTTAAAAAGCTGGAAAAATACATACTGGGAAAAACATTCCTGCTGGCAGCCATGTGGACCTATGTCACTGTGGTACTCCCTTTTTTCATTGTACAGGTAACCTGGACTACGCCTTTTTACTGGTACATCTTTAACCGGTTTACCTTACTTTTTGCTATTTGTATCCTGTTTGACATCAGGGACCGCCAGTTTGACAAACAGACAGGGATTAAAAGCCTGGTGACCATTTTACCTTTATACAAAATAAAAATTCTTTTTACGGTATTTATTGCACTGAACATAGGCAGCTCTGGCGTATTATATATTTATAATCAGGAATTTATATACTTTGCTTTTCTTGCCCTGCCGGCCTTGTTCACTTACCTTTTATACCCGTTTGCGATAAAATCCAAGAATGATTACCTTTTTTATTTTATTTTAGACGGCCTAATGGCGCTTACTCCCGTTTTGTATTTTATGAAAAATATTTTTGACAGGTATATACAATAAGAGTTAGCACAAAAATTGATAGATTAAAATTATGCATACTTCATTTAATAAAATAGTTCACTTTACCCGCCTCATTAAAATCAATGGCAGACTGAGAGAATTTAATTATCGTAAAAACAATAACGCCGGCAGCTACGTTTTTGATGTTGATACGGCAGATGACCGGGGCAACCGCCTGTTCTTCCGGTTAGCAAAGGAAGACAATGACTGGCAGCTTACCTCAAAGCTTCCTGTGCCGGAATGGGTTACGGATAACCGGGAACTGCTGATTACAGAGCTGGAAGAAGGCGTTTTAAATAATTAACTGTATTGAGTCGCTTAGCATGAAAAGATCATGGCTGTTCTTATTTTTATCGGCTGCCGTAGCATGTACGACCACAAAGACCGCTGTAAAAAATACGGCTCAGGCCTCAATCGTTGTTGATGGTAAATTATGGAGCGCTCTTTTTCAGCAAAAAGCAGCAGAATATGCAGCCCTTTGTTACCAGGCTTACAATACCGCCCATAGCAGCCTTGATAAAATAACGCAAACCAATCCGCCTAAACCGTGGGCAATCGTAACTGATATTGACGAAACTTTTCTGGACAATAGCCCTTACGCTGTTCACCGTGCCTTGCAGGGACTGGATTATGAAAATACCACCTGGCATGAATGGACCGCTAAAGGTATAGCGGCTCCTTTACCCGGCAGTATTGATTTTTTTAATTATGCCGCTTCTAAAAACGTCGCTGTTTTTTATATTACCAACAGGGACGAACAGGAAAGGGCCGGTACATTGGCGAATCTTAAAAAATTCAACTTTCCGTTTGCAGATAACGAGCACCTGATCATGATGAAAGACATCAGCTCAAAAGAAAGCCGCCGCCAGGCCATTGCAGATAAGTATACAATTGCCCTGTTCCTGGGCGATAACCTGTCGGACTTCAGTACACTCTGGGATAAAAAATCAACGGAGGAACGGTTGCAACACGTAAAAGAGCAGGCTGCCGAATTCGGTACCCGTTATGTCCTCTTGCCCAATTTTACGTATGGGGGATGGGAAGATGCTCTTTATGGCAACAAGCATACATTAACACCTGCACAGAAAGATTCGGCTGTGAAGGCAAACCTTAGCTCCTACTAGCTGTATCCCGTTTTTCAGAGGAAGATTGTATAATATAAAATAATGTACCTTGCAGGGACATTTCTTTCTGCGTTCCTGTTAAAGAGTATGGTATGACAAAGTTATCAGTAAACATCAACAAAATTGCCACATTGCGCAATGCACGCGGGGGTAATAATCCGGACCTGCTAAAAATGGCGCTGGATGCAGAGGCTTTTGGTGCAGACGGCATTACCGTACATCCGCGGCCCGATGAACGCCATATACGGTATAAAGACGTATGTGACCTGAAACCCTTGCTTGCTACAGAATTGAACATTGAAGGCAATTGTAATGAACAGAAATTTATAGATCTTGTACTGGACGTAAGGCCCGACCAGGTAACCCTGGTACCGGATGCTACCGGGCAGCTGACCTCCGACCATGGCTGGGATACCATCCGGCACAGCGATTATTTGACCGGTATTATCAGGATTTTTAAAGAGGCTGGGATACGCGTTTCAATTTTTGTGGATCCCGATGAAAAAATGGTGGAAGGTGCTGCCGTTACGGGTACAGACCGTATAGAGCTTTATACAGAATCCTATGCCAGTCATTTTGTATCAGACAAGGAGCAGGCAATAGCTCCGTTTATAAAAGCCGCTGAACGGGCCAGGGCACTGGGCCTGGGATTGAATGCGGGGCATGACCTGGATTTGCAGAATCTCAACTATTTCAGTCAGCAGATACCGTGGCTGGATGAGGTAAGCATTGGTCATGCGCTTATTTGCGATGCCCTATACCTGGGTTTTGAAAATACTATCCAGCTCTATAAAAGACAACTGGCTATGAGGGCCGATCTGTAAAAATCCCCGTGGAAACCACCTGGTTATTCTTAACCTCCTTAAGGAACATAAGCCGGTTAAAGTTCAGAGATCCGCTACCGGGTGTTTTTCGTCCCCCTGTCCTGGTTTTCAGTATTAGCGGTTCAAAGAAGTATCAGGCGCCGCCGCTGACGGATCCGTTTCTGTAAACAGAAAACCGTTTAATGCGGCAAATCGGGTCTGGCTGGTTCGCATGCGATCTTCAACGTCCTGCTGGGCAGCTAATTTCTGGTACATTTCATTGGTCGCTTTTATTTTGTCTGCCGTATTAGCGGCATTGCCGATTTCCTTATAACTGCTGTAAACACTTTTCAGGTATTCAAAATACCGTATTACAACTACCTTAAATTCGTCACCTCCTTTAAAAGCAGTTATATCTACTTTATTCAGTGTATCAATTTTACCCTGGATCAATGTTTCCATTTTACCCGCCGCACCGGCCATGCCTGTAAAATTGGAGCTATCACCAAAGGCTTTTATTTCAATTTCCGCCTGCCGGATGGGCTCTGCAAGGTTTTGCTGCATTTGAAGCACCTCATCACTATACTGTTTTGCAGTAATGACCGTTTTACTTTTACAAGCTGCCAATAAAAAGAGAAAAGAAATTACCACCCTTGTTGTCATAATACCGGTTTTATTCAGCCTTAGTCATTATTATTTGCGAGGGATGCTTTATTTTTTTTAGCGTAATAATAATAAATAGGCACCCCGATCAATACAATAATCAGGCCGAATAAGGAGGTTTTGGTCTTTGCATATAACAGCCCTATACCTAAAGTTCCCGCCATTAGTAAATAAAGAACAGGGATCACCGGGTACCCGAAAGCCTTATACGGCCGTTCGGCATTTGGCTGCTTTTTACGTAATACAAATACCCCGATGATCGTTAATATATAAAATACAACAGTGATAAAAACAACGTAGTCCAGCAGCAATCCATACTGTCCGCTCAAACACAGCATGCTGGCCCAAATACACTGCGCCCATAAGGCCCATTGCGGAACTGCATTTTTATTTAAAGTACCAGCCTTGGGTAAAAATAAATTATCCTTCGCCATGGTATAGTATACGCGCGCTCCGGATAATATTAAACCATTATTACAGCCAAATGTAGAGATCATGATCATTACCGCAATAATAGCCGCTCCGCTTCCTCCAAAAATATTGAATGCTGCGGCCGTTGCTACCCTGTCCTGCACCGCAAAGGCAATATTAGGAGCTGCGACCTCTGCGGGATAGGCAACCGCTGCTGGCGATGCCGCCGGAATAAGCGGCAGAACAGAAAGATACATGACGTTCATCAGAACGTAGATCACGGTCACGATCAATGTTCCTAAAAACAGGCTTAATCCTACATTTCTTTTAGGATTCTTTATTTCACTGCCGATAAAAGTCACATTCTCCCAGGCTACGCTGCTAAATACAGATCCGACCATCGCGCCGCTGATGAGCCCCAGCGCCACCAGCATGCTGCCCGGCTCCCGGAAAGCGGCCCAGCCTTTATTGCCCGCGGCGTCTGTTACCGATGTTGTAAACTTCATGGCAAAATCGGTAGACCAGTTCGCATTCCAGACGTCCGCTTTCGCAGCCAGCAGTAATCCAAAAACAATTAATCCAAACAGGGAAAACAGTTTTATTACGGTAAAAATGGTCTGTATGATCTTTCCTTCCTTGATACCACGGGTATTCATAAACGTAAGGAAGATGATGAGCGCTATGGAAACCAATTGGGCCGGGAACAATTTTACGGGGCCCAGCTGGAACAAGAGATTTTTTTCATCCATTGTAAGTGCGGGAATAAAATAGCCCGCAAATTTGCTGAAGGCGACTCCTACCGCAGCAATAGTGCCTGTCTGTATTACCGAAAAAAAGCTCCAGCCATAAAGGAATCCAAGCATTGGATTATAGGCTTCTTTTAAATACACGTATTGACCACCTGCTTTGGGAAACATAGCCGAAAGTTCCCCATAGGTGATCGCAGCAAAAACGGTCATGATACCTGTAATCACCCATAAGGCGATCAGCCATCCTGCTGAGCCTACCTGACGCGTCATGTCTGCAGCAACAATAAAAATACCCGACCCGATCATAGACCCGGCCACGATCATTGTTCCGTCAAATAAGTTGAGCGATTGTTTAAATGTAACTTTCTCAGCCATCGTTTTTATTTAGTACCCCAAAATAAGACTTAATTGTAAATTAATGATAAAAAAATCCCCTGCGGTATTGCAGGGGATCGCTTATAAAAAAGTTCAGGCTGTTTATTTTTTCTCGCTTGTATATTGATCATTCAATCCTTTAAGTACCTCTTTTGTAATATCATACGCTGTGTCTTTATAATAAAACAAGCCCGGTTCATAAGAGAAAATAAAAGAAAAGGTCTTATCAGCATTAAATACTTTCAAATAATCTTCTATTTTCTTTTTAACAGCAGATATTTTATTATTTACAAAGTTGTTGTACTCATCCGTCAGATTTTTTTGCTTCTCAAGGAACTGCTGCTGGCTGGCATCCACATCCCGCTTTGCTGCCATATACTGCTCTTCGGTCATATTATTGCCCTGTTGCTGGTAGCCGGCCACTTTTGTTCTCAATGCTTTCTGCATTGACTCAAGGCTCGCATTCATTTCGTTCTGTTTCTTTCTTATTTCATCCTGCGCATTCTTGGCAACAGTATATTTATCCTGTATGGTATCCATGTCAATATAAGCGAACAGTACTTTCTTATTCAGCATGGAGTCTTTATCTCTCGATAAAACGTCACTGGCATGAGGCCCATTACTGCCAGGGGTTCCGCTGAACTGTTTGTACAGCAAAAATCCTACAGCAATAACCAATAGCCCATTAATAACCAGGAGTGCATTCTTCATTTCTCAATTTTTACAGTAATTATTGTAACAATTTGCAATATACCAATGAATGAAAAACTTTTCAAACAAAAAAATGATCTTAGGAAAGCGTTAACACCAAAAAAACCGCCCCGACTTGCGGGGCGGCGTCAATAATATACTATCAAAATCAAACAATTTTTTCAACCTGCATATAATTCAGCTCAACAGGTGTGGAACGGCCAAAGATCTTTACCGTAACCTTTAATTTTTTCTTTTCATCATTTACTTCTTCAATTACCCCGTTAAAATCATTAAACGGTCCTTCCACAATCTTGATAGTTTCTCCTACAATAAACGGCTCTACCATGCTTACGCCACCTGTTTCTGCCATTTCATCCATACGGCCCAGCATCTTATTTACTTCCGCTTTGCGCAGCGCGATAGGATTATCTTTACCCAGGAAATGAATAACGCTGTTCGTGTTTACAACAAGGTCTCTTAAATCATCACTCATTTTACCATCCAGCACCTCAACCATCACATAACCGGGGTAATAGTTCCGCTCTCTCATTACTTTCTTTCCGTTCTGCACCTTGTACACTTTTTCAACAGGCAGGAATACCTGTTTTACCACTTTATCAAAATCACTTCTTGAAATTTCTTTATCCAGATACTCCTTAACCTTCCGTTCTTTACCGCTAACCACCCGTAAAACATACCATTTGGTATCCTGCTGGGGTGTTTCCGGAGTAGTATTATCTGTTGTATTTATTTCTTCCATTATATTTTACTTATAAAGGATTTTGTATAAAAAATTCAACCCGCCACCGGCCAGGAAATCCATCAGCCAGATCACCAGGGTAATCAATATGGTAGCACCTAACACAATCATAGTAGACTGTTGCAGCTCGCCCCATGTTGGCCAGGACACTTTTTCTGTCAGCTCTTTATAGCTGTTTTTTAAATAATTTCCAAGCTTCATCTCTATTTAGCTTATAGTTCATGGTTCATTGATCATAGTAAATACAAATTGTAAAAACGATGACTATCAACCAGTAAACAATGAACTTTGTTAGCACGGGCACAAGGATTCGAACCCTGATCAAAGGTTTTGGAGACCTCTATTCTACCATTGAACTATGCCCGTAAAAAGCTCCCTCAGCTTTTCTGAATGAAAAGTAAAAGGAGCAATAAAATAAAGAACTTTAAAAGCAAAGTACCTGAACTTTTCAGCCCAAGTACTTTTGCAAATATAGACTGCTTCCATACTCCCCTTCCGGGGATTGGAGGGCTTATTTGATGATTTCAGTTACCTGACCAGCACCTACTGTACGACCACCTTCACGGATCGCGAATTTAAGACCTTTTTCCATCGCGATAGGAGTGATTAATTTAACAGTCAGTGATGTGTTATCACCAGGCATAACCATTTCAGTACCTTCATTCAAAGTAACTTCACCAGTTACGTCTGTTGTACGGAAATAGAACTGAGGACGGTATTTGTTAAAGAATGGAGTGTGACGACCACCTTCATCTTTGCTTAATACGTAAACTTCACATTTAAATTCAGTGTGCGGAGTGATAGAACCCGGCTTACAGATTACCATACCACGACGGATCTGGCTTTTCTCAATACCACGTAATAACAGACCTGCGTTATCACCAGCTTCACCTTCGTCCAGTATTTTACGGAACATTTCAACACCGGTAACGGTAGAAGTCAATGGTTTTTCCATCAGACCTACGATTTCAACACCTTCACCTGTTTTAACACGGCCTCTTTCAATACGACCGGTAGCTACAGTACCACGACCAGTGATAGAGAATACATCTTCAACGCTCATCAGGAACGGAAGATCAACCGGGCGGGGAGGAAGCGGAATATAGCTGTCTACTGCGTCCATCAATTCATTGATAGCGTTAACCCATTTTTCGTCACCAGCTAAAGCACCGGTTGCAGAACCTTTGATGATCGGAGTGTTGTCGCCGTCGAAACCACGTTTGGATAATTCATCCCGTACTTCCATTTCAACAAGATCCAACAGTTCAGGATCATCAACCAGGTCAACTTTATTTAAGAAAACCACCATTTTAGGTACACCAACCTGCGCAGCCAAAAGGATGTGTTCTTTTGTTTGAGGCATTGGACCATCAGTAGCAGCTACTACCAGAATGGCACCATCCATCTGAGCAGCACCGGTGATCATATTTTTAACGTAGTCAGCGTGACCTGGGCAATCTACGTGTGCGTAGTGACGGGTTGCAGTTTCATATTCTACGTGAGCAGTATTGATTGTAATACCTCTCTCTTTTTCCTCCGGTGCACCATCAATATCGTCATATTTTTTTGCCTGAGCTAAACCTTTCTTAGAAAGAATCTCGGTAATAGCGGCAGTCAAAGTGGTTTTACCATGGTCAACGTGGCCAATGGTACCGATGTTTACGTGGGGTTTCTCCCGCTTAAAGGTCTCTTTTGACATTGTTATTTTTTTTAATTGTTTTTACTAAATTTTTATTCTATCAACAAATCCAGCCAGTGGCCGGAATCGTAACGCTTACTTGAATCGTCTGATCAGAAGCTTGTTCTTAATTACAAAAAAGAAGAGCCGTTGATGAGAGTTGAACTCACGACCTCTTCCTTACCAAGGAAGTGCTCTACCCCTGAGCTACAACGGCGATCTCAGTTGAGAGCTCCGGATCTGCCTAACACAAATCCCCGCCTGCAACGGCAGGCCAGGCTCAACTACAAACGAAACAGAGCGGGAGACGAGGCTCGAACTCGCCACCTATAGCTTGGAAGGCTATCGCTCTACCAAATGAGCTACTCCCGCTTAACGAATGTGAAAATTTGAAAATGAGATAATGTGGAAATAAGCCTCATCTCACAAAATAAACTTCACAATTTTAAAGAACTAAAAAAATGCGTACCGGCTATTTTCATATTTACACATCAGCACATTCACACATTTTTATGTGGGCAGTGAAGGATTCGAACCTCCGTACTCCGAAGAGAACAGATTTACAGTCTGTCGCCTTTAACCACTCGGCCAACTACCCAAACCAAAGCCACTCCCTGAGGAACGCTTTTGAGCCGAAGAAGGGAGTCGAACCCGCGACCTGCTGATTACAAATCAGCTGCTCTACCAACTGAGCTACTTCGGCTTATTTTAAGAACTTCATTTTCAGGGAGGTTATAATTGACAATGCAATACAAATCAACCCCAAAAATTTGGAAAGCAAAGGTAAGGTTTTTTTGCAATCCAATAAATTTTGTTAGCGACTTTTTTTATATTTTTTTATCATTAAAATAAACTAGCAAAAACATCCTGTTTTCCCGCCCTTTTCAGGGCTTTTGTGCTGCTAGCATCAGGAAAATAGGCCTCCTGGTTTCATCAAGCATTTCCGGATACCGGTCGGTCATTTCCGGTGCGGGTTGCGGTTCTGCAATAGTAGCAATTACAAAACCGGCACCGATCAGTGTATTAATAAGCGTGGCTGTTGTGCGATGATACTTAAGCACGTCCTGATCCAGAAAACGGGTATTCCGCGGGCCTTCCTGCTGATACTGGTCTACCGGCCAGTGCAGTCTTTTGCCGGCCGCATCATAAAACCAGTCCTGTGCAGCCGATGCCGTAAAAACCGGGTGCTCCACAGAAAGCACAAAACTGCCCCCGGCAGTCAGGAAACGGAATACTTTACGGCATACTTTTTCATAATCGGCCACATAATGCAGCGCCAGCGTACTGAGGACAACATCAAATGAACCTGGAGCAAAATCAATATCTTC
>DASVMC010000153.1:0-2794 GCA_036384555.1 Niabella sp.
TTATCTGTTCCCCGCAGCCTATTATCGCTTTCACCTGGAAATGCCTATCCCCTTCTATAGTGCCATTGATGCCCGTATTCAACACGGCGCAGAAAATAATATTGCATCCGAATATTCCAGCCTGGCCTATACATATTTAAAGCCACAACCCGGTCTTTACGAAACGGATCTTATTGACGTTGGCAATGCATCAAGCCGGACCGTTCACAATTATTCCTGCAGCGATGCAGCCACACCGGTTTCCCTGCTGGCGCGGTACGAAGGGAACAATTTACATACAACGATACAGGATGATGGGCTTTCTCATAAAAGCGGTCGCATCCGGTTTGCTATTTCCATTGACCCTGATAATGCGGGTGTCCGGCTCCGGCGGCGCATAGACCAGGCCACAGCCCGCCAGGAAGCGGATGTGTATATAGACGGTGTGTTTGCGGGCACCTGGTATGATCCTCAATGCAACCCCGTTTTGCGCTGGTATGATTCCGAATTCCAGTTACCGCCCCGCTTAACGGAACACAAAAAACAACTGACCGTAGAATTGCGGGTACGTGGCACTGCTGCACCCTTTTCTGATTTTGAATACCGGGTTTTCTGCTATCAGCATTTTAAATGAATTCATATACGCCCGGCATACAATCCCGGAAGTGTTCATTCCAGGTGTATTAAAATACGCATTGTTCACTCCGTTCGAAGCGATTTCACAGGATTGGCCACCGCTGCTTTTATGGCCTGGTAGCCCACCGTAAGCCATGCAATGATTTGAGCAATCAGAATGGTTAATACAAATAACCCGACACCCAGGTGGATCCGGTACGCAAAATTCTGCAGCCACCGGTGCATGACATAATAAGCGATCGGGCTTGCAATTAAAAAGGCTACCCCGATAAGCAGTGTAAATTCTTTTGAGAATAAATAAACGATGCTGCCTACGGATGCACCCAATACTTTTCGAACACCTACCTCTTTGGTGCGCTGCACGGCCATAAAAGATACAAAGCCATATAAACCCAGGCAGGATATAAAAATGGCAATACCCGCAACTATTTTAAACAATAGGGCAAGCTGACTTTCCTGTTTGTAAAAGCCGGCGATCTTTTCGTCGAGGAACTGGTATTCATACACAAAATCAGGATAGGTCCTGTTCCAAAGCTGTTCTATTGCCGCCAGGGTTTGTTTTACATGCTGCGGTTGTATTTTTATATTGAATACCCGGTAAAATATTTTGTTGGAGCTTAATACCATCGGTTTCATTTCCTCTTTCAGCGAGTAGCCATTAAAATCTTTTACCACCCCTACTACAGCGGCATTTATTTTTCCATCCCAGAAACTTATTTTTTTGCCAAGAATCCCTTCAGGGTTTTTAAAGCCTAATTTTTTAGCCATCAATTCATTCACTACAAAACCATTTATGGTATCGGCGGGATTATAGGGCCTGCCCGCAATAAACCGGATATTATAGGTTTTAAAGTAATCAGCATCCGCCCATTTAAAGTCGGTTTTGAAACCTGCTTTTTTTGCAGCGTTGTCAAAGATAAAATCATCATCCCACCCCGCCTGGTCCATCGGGCTGAATGCGCTTAAACTTACGTCCTTTACCCCCGCCTGCTGCTGCAATTGTATCTTTAAGGCGTCCCCTTTGGAACGACCGGCCGTGTCGTTCGCCATCGGCACCATAACAATGGCATCCTTATCAAACCCCAGATCCGCAGTTTGAAAAAAATGCATCTGGTATACCACCACCAATGTTCCTATGATCAGGATCTGTGCAACGGCAAACTGGAAAACGACCAGTACCCTTCTCATTGAAAGACCACCTGCTGTTTTACTGGTGAATTTATTTTTGAGCACGGTGATGGGGTTAAATCCTGACAGCACAATAGCAGGATACAGACCCGATAATAACGTAACGCTGATGATAAGACCGCATAAAAAAGCAACCAATGAAAAATCAAACCGGATCTTGACGGATGTTTGCAACAAATGGTTGAGCAACGGCAATATCATAAAAGCAATTCCTATTGCTATAATAACCGATATAAGGGTAATCAAAAAGGTTTCACTTAAGAACTGGAGCACCAGTTGTAGTTTACTACTGCCCAGCACCTTCCGGATGCCTACTTCTTTTGAACGGTTTACGGCCTGGGCTGTAGCGAGGTTAATAAAATTGATACAGGCAATGATTAACAGGAATAAACCAATTAAGCTTAAAGCAGTGATCAACTCTTTGCTGAAGGTTTTCCCGCTAAACGTTCCGAATGCCCGCTCATAATGGATCTTGTTTAAGGGTTGTAGCTGATAACCCTGGTTGGCATATTCCGCCGGCGTATGCTTTTTTACAAAGGTTTTAAGATCGTTGTTAAATTGTTGTGCCGACATATTTTTGGGCAGCACTACAAAGGTATTGAGGGAGCCGTCCTGGGCCGACCAGTCTGCTGAAAGGTCTTCCTGACGAGAGGTTTTAAAAGAAAACACAACCTGCAACGGAAAATCAGTATTAGCCGGTGTATTTTGCAGAATGCCGGTTACCCTGCAAATAGCACCGTTATCACACTTGAGCACTTTACCGATGGCTGCATGCCAGTCTCCAAAATATTTTTCGGCAGTGGCCTGTGTAAGCACGGCGGTATTTATTTCGGACAAAGCTGTTTTTGGATCACCTGCGAGGAAGGGAAAATGGAAGATGTTGAAAAATTCAGGCTCCGCATAAAGTATATTTTCTTTAAATTTTTTTTGCGGTGTATTTACATGATCATTTAACAAAGTGATCTGTTTCTCATTCCGCGCATAGATGCGG
>DASVMC010000154.1:0-1588 GCA_036384555.1 Niabella sp.
TAATGTTGCTTTTTTCAATTTCAACCTCGTTATGATTGTCAATTTCCTTGCTTCTTTGCTTTAATCTTTTATAATGATTATAGACCGCAACAGCCAGAACTTTTTTGGCGTCTTTCTGTCCGATCACGTATTCATCAAGGAATGATTTAATTTCCATGGGCTTTTTGACAGACTGATTGAAGTTGCCGGAAACCCGGGCATCTTCTTTATAATGGAGCTCCTGATTAATGATTTCCTGAGCGTGTTCCACACAGTTTTCGCAAATATGCCCATCCTGACCAGCGATCAGTATTTCCACTTCGTCGCGGCTTCTGCCACAAAATGAACATTTTAATACGTTGTCCGGCATAATGATTCTTAAAAATTTAAGGTACAAATATAAAAAATCGCTGCTAAAACAGCGATTTTTGAAGTTTAAAGAATATTTAAATAATTACTTACAGTTTATCGATAATCTTGTCGGCAATACCGTAAGCCACTGCTTCTTTGGCATCCATCCAGTAATCGCGGTCAAAATCGCGCATAATTTCCTCTTCGGTTTTTCCACAATTTGCTGCAAGTATCTGAGCCCCAATTTGTTTTACACGCTGGGTTTGTTTAGCCTGTATTTCCAGGTCTGTGCTTACTCCACGAATGAACCCGCCCAGCGAAGGCTGGTGGATCATTACTTCACCGTGTGGAAAAATAAAGCGGCTGCCTTTTTTACCCCCGCTGAGCAGGATACTGCCCATAGAGGCTGCAAGACCCATACAGATCGTACTTACAGGACTTTTGATCATTTTCATGGTATCATAGATCACCATTCCGCTGGTAACCACGCCGCCGGGGCTGTTGATATAGAATTTGATCTCCTCTCCGGGTTTATCGGCATCCAGCAATAATAGTTTAGTGGTCACTTCCCGTGCGCTTTTATCATCTACTACGCCCCACAGGTATACCGCCCGCTGGTCGAAAAACATCTTCTCCAGGCGCCGGTTCAGCATCATCAGGTCATCTCTTTTATCGGGGGTTTCCTCTTTGGGTTCCTCTTCTTCGCCATCACCATCAAAACGAAGCGGATTCAGCCATTTATCTGAATTCAAATTAGATATCATAGTATTCATTTAGTTTGTAATTAATAATTACGCTTTTTTCTGTTTTTTGCTGTTTACTAGAAGTACTTCATCCACAAATCCATATTCCTTTGCTTCAGGTGCGGTCATCCATTTGTCGCGTTCAAAGTCTTTTTCGATCTGATCAATCGGTTTATCCGTATGTATGTTTACAATTTCATACAATTCTTTTTTCAGTTTGCGGATCTCATTAACCGTAATTTCAATATCACTGGCCTGTCCGCCAATACCACCGCTGGGCTGGTGCATCATAATGCGTGCATGTTTCAGTGCGGCACGTTTACCATGCGTACCCGCACCCAGTAAAACGCAGGACA
Organism: Niabella sp.; assembly: GCA_036384555.1. GTDB lineage: Bacteria > Bacteroidota > Bacteroidia > Chitinophagales > Chitinophagaceae > Niabella. Next base: position 1,430 of record DASVMC010000154.1, read on the forward strand.
TGGAAGCGGCCATACCAATACAAATGGTGGCAACATCCGGGGTTACGTACTGCATGGTATCATAAACACCCAATCCGGCATATACACTGCCGCCGGGGCTGTTGATGTACATATTAATGTCTCTTGTACGGTCTGTGCTGTCCAGGAACAGGAGCTGGG
>DASVMC010000155.1:0-4030 GCA_036384555.1 Niabella sp.
TCCCAATGACGCTTTATGGCAAAGGTAATTTCCACAGCACCCGGAACGGTCAACGTCTGATAGGCTATTCCATATTGTTTACAAACAGCTATACAGCCGGCTTCCAGCTCATTAACTATTGCTGCGTTCCACTCCGTTTTCACTAAAACAATACAGGCATCCTTTTTCAGAATGCCCGCGTTAATATTGTACAGATCGCTGTTTCCTTGTGTTGCCATTAGTTTACATTATAAACACCCAATTGCGCTAAATATTTGTCGGCATCAAATCCGTGCTGTGTACGCGGATATTTTTCTTTTAACTGCGTATACAGCTCTATTGCCTCTTTTTTATTGTTCAATATGTGCTGTGCCAGATAAGCAGCGCTGAATAATGCATCCGCAGATGCCATTGCATCATCTTCAAACGCGGTAGCAGCTTTTTTGTAATTTTCCAGCGCTTTTGCTCCATTACCCATATCTCCGTAAGCATCGCCTAACAATTTATAGGCCCGCTGCTGAACCGGTTTGGAATCCGATTTAAAATCGCTCAGGTATTTTATTGCTTTGTCGTTCTGATTCAACTTAATATAACAAACACCTGCATAAAAATTTGCAAGATTACCGGTTGGAGTACCACTATATCTACCAGCCAGGGTCACAAAGCCTGGATTAACACCATCTCCATTTAAGGCAAGATTGAACGAATCCTTTCCAAAATATTCCTGCGCCTTAAAACTCTTATCTAAAGACTCCTCGATTTTTGGTTGCTGCACAAAAGATTTATAGAGCATGAACCCGGCTCCCAAAAGGACGATAACTCCTGCTATAATGCCGACCTTTTTACCATTCTTTAACCAGAAAACCCTAAGATTGTCAACGGCGTTTGAACCTGCATCATGCTCATTTACAGCTTCATTGTTACGCTTATCTGCCATTTAATATAATATTTAAATCAATATTTGTTTTGTCTCTTAATCTGTTATAAAAGGATAATGCTCATCTACGTATACATCCTTTAATACTTCATCATCATCCGGGAAGGGACTTTGTTCTGCAAATTTTACAGAAGCAGCAACTACTTCGTCACAGCGGGTATCGATTTCCTTGATCTGTGCATCTGTCGCAACTTTGCTATCCAGGATCGTTTTCCTTAGCTGGTTAATAGGATCCTTTGCTTTATACTCGTCTACCTCTTCTTTTGTCCTGTATTTTTGCGGATCACTGATTGAATGCCCTTTATAACGGTAAGTTTTAATTTCTAATAAAGTAGGGCCTCCTTTTTCACGGGCTTTTTTTACTGCTTTTGCTACAGCATCATGTACAATTTCAGGGTCCATGCCGTCTACCATTTCTGAAGGCATTTCGTAAGCTGCACCCAGTTTATAAATATCATGAATGTTGGAAGTACGTTCTACAGAAGTACCCATCGCATAATTATTGTTTTCACAGATGTAGATAACCGGCAGCTTCCATAACATGGCCAGATTAAACGATTCGTGTAAAATCCCCTGACGCGCAGCGCCATCGCCAAAAAAGCAAAGCACTACATTATCAGTGCCCTTATAATTTTCAGCAAAAGCCAGTCCTGTTCCTACACCGATCTGTGCGCCTACAATACCATGACCTCCGTAAAAATGCTGCTCTTTACCAAAAAAGTGCATACTGCCCCCCTTTCCTTTTGCACAGCCGGTAGCCTTTCCATATAATTCGGCCATACAGCTGTCCACAGATACACCTTTTGAAATGGCCAAACCATGGTCGCGATAGCCCGTAATAAAAATATCTTCCGGTTTTGTGGCGGTCATACATCCTGCTGCAATTGCTTCCTGACCTACATAAGCATGAAAAAAGCCACGGATCTTCCCCTCCATTTTATATTTTTCTTCTGCCGTAAGCTCAAATGTGCGGATGAGTTGCATTAACTCATACCAATACAGATATGTTTCTTTTGAAAATTTTGTTGCCACGTCTAAAATTTTGAGTAGCAAATGTAAGGGAAAATTTCTGATTTCTATCCTTTTAGCGGCCTGGTAAATCCTTTTTTATCTTTTTTTAAGCCAGCGATCCGGATGGCTGTTTTTCTGGCTGAAATGCAGGTAATATCAACCTTCCGGACAAGCCTGAAACAGGATCTTATTGTTGCACCCTGCCGCACGAATCCTCATTTCAAGTCTCAGGCGCTTATTGGGGTAATACGGGCCGCTGCATTCGGAAAGGTACCCCGTTGAGTGTATTTAAAAACGCCACCAGCTGCCGTTTCTCTTCCTTTGTCAGGTTCAGTTTTTTAAGCAGCCGGTCTGTTTTAGGAAATAGCGGATCATTTTTTTGCTCCTCTGTGCGCGGGGGCATCTGCATGCCGCTGTTGTACATATTTACCACTCCGTCCAGGTTATTAAAAAGTCCGTTATGCATCCAGGGACGGGTGTTGATCAGCTCTCTTAAGGAAGGGGTTCTGAACCGGCCAATATCTGCCGGGTCTTTGGTAACATTGTACCTGCCCAGGTCTTCATATTCCCGTTTGTAATACGTAAGACCAATGTTATGAAATTGTTTATCCGTAAAATAGCTACCGTTATGGCAATTCATACACCGGGCCTTTGTGCGGAAAAGATGCAATCCTGCAATTTCTTCATTGCTGAGCTTTTCATACTTTCCCTGCATGAACTCATCAAATTTTGTTGACCGGCTTTTTATGGTGCGTTGGAAAGCGCCCAGGGAAGCAGCGATCTTTTTGAAACTGATGGGCCCTTTGCCGAATGCACTGTCAAACAACCGTTGATAACCTTTTATTTTGCCCAGCTTTTTAGCTAATGTTGGCACAACCATATTCATTTCATGGTGCGCGCTCAGCGGTTCCACCATTTGTGTTTCAAAATCATTGGCCCGCCCATCCCAGAACAATTTTGGCCAGATGTCTACATTCAGCAAACTCTGGGTATTTCTTCTCCCCTGCAGGTGGTCATTACCCAGCGAAACCACCCTTCCGTCGGCCCATGCCAGGTCCGGGTCATGGCAACTGCTGCAGGAGATCTGGTTGGATCCCGAAAGCCTGGGGTCAAAAAAAAGCCGTTTTCCCAACTTCGTAACCGGGTTTTGATCCACACGCCATGAAACCGTGTCTTTAGGAATAGGTGCCAGCTCCTGCCAGTTCACACCGGAATCAATAAAGGGTCTGGGCCATTCACTAACAGGCCGGGAATAAAGCTGCCGTAGTGAATCTTCGTTGCTTATATGGCCGGCTCCTGTCCTGGTCCGGGTTGTATAAAACGACATCAGCACCGCGCCCGATACGATCAATACAAGCGTTAAATAAACTTTCCGCATGGTGTAAAAATAAAATTAAAAATAGCACCCAATGGAAAAGTTAAGCACATTAAAATGGTTCCGGATGTATTTGACATCTGAAGCCGCGGTATAGCTATCGGACAATTTTGCATAAGGCTTCATTTTTTGCATATGAGTGACCGTAAACTGTATGCCCGGCGCCAATGAGTAGCGCGGACTTGTAAGGTATTCAAATTCCTGGTATAAATAAATATCGGCAGTTTGTGGCGCAGCCTGACCTGCATCGGGCGTTACATAATAGCCATCCGTGGCTGCATTTCCCGAACCTCGTCCGTAGCTCATATCCAGGGAAAAACAGAATACTCCATTTTTGATGGCGGTATTGTTGGCAATGCCCAGCTGCAGCTGATTGAATTTCAGATCCTGTTTTCTGAAAAAGGGATAGCTGTTTACGATCTGCTCCCTGCGGTTATGGGTTGCGTGTACTTGCACCCTCCATCGCGGCAGATTGTCCTGTACATTTAAAAAAGCAGTGAGCTCCAAACCTGCGGTGGTTATATTCCTGTCTGTAATTTTATTCCTGCCATAATAAACGATCGTACTCCGGTTGCCGGCATCCGTTACTTCCGCATACACGTTTGCTGAATTTTCAGCGGTTTCATAGGCCCCGTTCATGCTGGCCACATACCGGTTATTGTTATTGCCGGTGCTCAATGTTGAAGTAAACCGGTATTGGTCCGCCGCATTTTCTGTGAACATGATCT
>DASVMC010000156.1:0-2086 GCA_036384555.1 Niabella sp.
GAAAAAGAGGTCAACAGCATGCTGATGTATCTCAATATTACCAGTGCAGACGCAACAGCTGATGAGGATTTTATTTACAATTTTACCGACATTAATATTCTAAAAGAACTGAAACGGATCGATGGTGTGGGCCGGGCAGAGATCATGGGATCAAAAGATTATGCGATGCGTGTTTGGCTGGATCCTGAAAAGTTATTTGCGTATACTGTTTCTACAGATGAGGTAATTGCTGCCCTGCGCAGTCAGAATGTTTCCGCAGCACCGGGTAAAACGGGGGAAAGCTCCGGAAAAATCAGGAATGCGTTGCAATATGTACTACGTTATACCGGCAAATTTTCCGAGCCCCGGCAATATGAGAACATTGCCATCCGCTCCAACAGCGATGGTTCGATCCTTAAATTAAAGGATATTGCTACCGTAGAATTCGGAGCGATGAGCTACAGTATGGTATCCAAAAGTGATGGCAGGCCTGCGGCCTCTATTATGATCAAACAACGGCCGGGGTCCAATGCCAGTGAAGTCATTGAAAACATCAAACTAAAAATGGCGGATCTAAAGAAAAACACCTTCCCGCCAGGTATGGATTATAGTATGGCCTATGATGTTTCCCGGTTTCTGGATGCTTCCATCAGCGCGGTCCTGCATACACTGGTAGAAGCTTTTATACTGGTGGCAATCGTTGTTTTTATCTTCCTGCAGGACTGGCGGTCCACCCTGATTCCCGTACTGGCCGTACCCGTAGCGCTCATAGGTACCCTGGCCTTTATGCTCATGCTGGGCTTTTCCATTAATCTGCTTACCTTATTTGCCCTGGTGCTGGCTATCGGCATTGTAGTGGACAACGCGATTGTTGTTGTGGAAGCCGTCCACGTAAAAATGACGGAAGCACATCTTCCTCCGCTGGAAGCCACCATTGCGGCCATGAAAGAAATTACCGGGGCCATTATTGCCATCACACTGGTAATGGCGGCCGTATTTATACCGGTTGCTTTTTTAAGCGGGCCCGTAGGCGTATTTTACCGCCAGTTCTCCTTAACCTTAGCTTTTTCTATTGTTATCTCCGGCATCAATGCCCTTACCCTGACTCCGGCTCTTTGTGCTTTGTTGCTCAAACATACGCCTGCCACCAAAAAAGGTCTGCTGGGTAAATGCTTTAACGGTTTTAATAACGGCTTTGATAAAACAACAAATCAATACCGCCGGGTGCTGGCAAAAATAGCGGGGCGGCGTATTGTGACCCTGGGCATGCTGGTCCTTTTTTTCCTGGCCACCTGGGGAGCCGGTGCTGTATTGCCAGGCGGATTTATACCTACAGAAGACCAGGGCATGATTTATGTGAATGTGACTACGCCCCAGGGAGCTACCGTAGAACGTACAGAGCAGGTACTGGATGACCTCAACAATCTTACCCGGCATATTGAAGGTGTGGAAAGCGTTACCACATTAGCCGGGTACAGCCTCACCAATGAAATAGCCGGCGCTTCTTACGGAATGGCAATGATCAACCTGAAAGCCTGGAACAAACGCAACAAGAGTGTCAATGCGATCATCAGGGAGATTGAACAGCGCACCGCACAGCTCACAGATGCCAGAATAGAGGTCTTTGCACCGCCTACTGTGCCCGGGTTTGGCAACACCAGCGGATTTGAACTGCGCCTGCTGAACCGGGGAGGCGACAACATCACCGAAACCTCAGAAATTACCAAAGCCTTTGTAAAGGCGATTGACAGCACCCGCGAGGTCGCGAATGTCTTTACCAGCTTTGACGCCTCTTTCCCTCAGTATCTTATTCATGTGGATTATGATATGGCCGCAAAGAAAAACGTGACCGTGGAAAATGCAATGAACACATTGCAAACGCTGCTGGGCAGTTATTATGCCACCAATTTTATCCGGTTTAACCAAATGTATAAAGTGATGGTACAGGCGGGACCCCAGTTCCGGTCGGAGCCTGCGGATGTGCTGAGTCAGTATGTTAAGAACAGCAAAGGAGAAATGGTTCCTTATTCCTCTTTTATACGCATGGAACGGGTATATGGTCCCGAGCAGCTGACACGATACAACATGTATACTTCAGCCATGATCA
>DASVMC010000157.1:0-1824 GCA_036384555.1 Niabella sp.
GGCAGTTGCTCAACAGAAAACTGGAATGCTATTGAAGCGCAGCTGATCCATGCAGGCTATCTTTCAGGTTTACTCTGGTTCTGGCTACAGCACAATAAAGCAACCGTATCTGAAAAGGAGATATAAGTTTTTCGTGCTTCCGGAGGTTCGCAGTCGGCATTTAATGATCAAAAAAATACCTGGAAACAGGTCATGAGGGAACTAAAACGGACCTTGTTTATATTCCGGTAAATAGGCCCAGTTCTTTCCATTTGGTCATGGTTGCAGCAGTAATACCGCAATCTATCAGGATTTGATATATTTCTTCTTCCTCAAAGGTCATACTCCAGTCAACTGCATAAGCAATAAAGTCAGCATCTACCGGCACTTTCCCATACATTCGATTAGTTGTCAGTAAATAACCGGTCTTGCGGATCATTCCAGTTGCAAGATCAAAATTTTTATCTTTCTCGATCTTATTCATAAAGGCAACAAACAACTGCTCATATTTTTCATGGGGTACAGGAATATGCTCGTATTCAGCTGATGTAAAAAGCTGCAGCTGTAATTCTTCCCTGGGTGTTTCCCGAAAAATCTGATCTTTTGTGTTGGTAGTTATGGCAGTTACATAAGGGATATAATTACCTATTTCCTGATAGCTTAATTGTAACATAGCGATTGGTGCATGCGGGGAGCGGCGCGCGCAGGCAGCAGCGATGACCTGGGCCATTTGCTGAGCTAGCTTGTCTGAAAGTTCATCCAGGGACATATTATCGGGCATACGCACAAAAACATATTTGCTGGTACCGTTACTGTAATTGTCTCTGATGGTATTCAATTCTCCTGAGGGCAGATAGGTAAACTTTTTTTTATAGTTACCCGGAGTATAACCAGGATATGATGCCCAGCAATCTGCGGCTATAATCCGATTTCCCCGGTATTGATAGAGCTCTATGCAGCAGAATCGGTCGTATTCAGCTTCTTTTAAGCGTGCAGCGATTTGTGGCCGGCTGAGCCCGTCATATGTTTTCCCTGGTCCCCCGTTATTCAACAACAGCTGCTGGTACATTCTTTTTTGCTTTTTATGCAATTGTATGCGTTGCAGGACAACCGGCTTTTGGGTAGCTACGTTATATTCAATGTATTCTATCCATTGCTCTCCGAAACTATAAAAACCTTCCTGGTATATGGTTCCCTGGGTATTCCTGTGTTGACTGAAACAGGGTCTTCCTAATATATCGAGCCCGTACATATAGTAATGATCACCAGCCGGCTTCAGTGATAATGGGCCACCGGGCGGAATTCCCATTTCCTCATACTTTTCCGGATGATAGCGCCCGTCCGCTGCATATACTTTTTTTACGGCAAGGTGTTTTTGCTTTTTCAAATGGTCCCATTCCTCAAATGCAGTAATATACCTTTCAAAAAGTGCATCTTTTACATCTTCCATATCAGGTGCTTCAAAAAGCATTCGTAAATGATTTATTGGTTGGTTAAATTAAGCCGGAACCCGTCCTGCTGAATTCCACACAGTTCGCGTATCTTAATAAAAGCTATATGGTTTATTGATACATTAATCCTGCAATTCGTCAGTTCGGTATATGTCTTCACTACAGAGCCGGAAGGTTTGCTTCTTATTTACACAGATAACATGCCGGCGCATAATATTTCATTTGCTTAAACCGTATTGAGTACCACAACCTGACCGGTTTTTACAGCTTCATCACAGGCAAAGGCAATACGCAAACTATTCACCGCATCGTCCATGTGATCGGTAAGATCCATATCTGTAACAATAGCATTGTAAAAATAGCGCTGTTGCCGGTTGCACAATTCCTGGTGTCC
>DASVMC010000158.1:0-6345 GCA_036384555.1 Niabella sp.
TGTTTTTTTATAAACGGAGGGCACACCCTTATTCAGCTCCAGCACGTGTTTTACGCAGGGGGGCACTTCATCATCGTAGTGACTAATGAAAAGCAGGGTCATTCCCGTTTCCCTGTGAATACGTTCTAAGAGCTGCACGACCATCTTTGCCTGCTGGTCATCCAATCCCTGGCAGGGTTCATCCAGTGCCAGTAGCAGCGGACCCTTGATCAAGGCTCTTGCAATCAGCACCAGGCGCTGCTCACCGCTTGATAAAGACGCCAGCGGCCGGTTTGCCTTATCCTTTAAAGCAAAAAAAGAAAGCCATTCGTTGACTTTTGCGGTCTGGGTCTCATTTAGTTTTCTGAATAATCCGATCGTATCAAAAAAACCCGAACCAACCGCCTGTGCGATGGATGTGGAACGATCAAAAAAATTCTGTAGCTCAGGAGATACAAAACCGATGCGGCTTTTTATATCCCAGATACTTTCTCCGGACCCCCGCTTTTTACCAAATAAATAGATCTGCTGGGAATAGGCCTGGGGGTTATCTCCGTTGATTAAACTGAGCAGGGTAGACTTACCGGCGCCATTGTGGCCTTTGATCTGCCAGCATTCCCCGTTATTGACCTGCCAGTTGATATTGTTTAATATGATATTGCTGCCATACCGGATGCTAACCTCCTTCATGGTAATGAGCGGTCCTATATGATAAGCCTTTTTCAGGGCGGGAAGCGGAGCATCCAGCTGCTGTACCTGCATGGATTCCATAAAGCCCAGCTTTTCTACAGGAGCATAATTGATCACCGCTCCGCCGGCCATTTCTGCAAAATGCGTAATACTAGCCGGTAGTTCATGGCTGTCTGTTATTAAGATAAGGGTAATGCCATTTGCCGCCAGCTGGTTGAGCACCCTGTGCAATACTTTGCGGCTTTTTACATCGAGCCCTGTAAATACTTTATCAAGGATCAGTATATCCGGGTTGGATAATAAATGGCTGATCAGCTGCATTTTCTTAAGCTCGCCATTCGACAGCTGGATCAAAGGGGTCTGTGCACGGTGCGTCAGCTGAAATTGTTCCAGCCAGCTGCTGATGGATTCCGGACTTCCTTTTTTTAACAGCTCTTCTGTTAGCGTGGCTGCGTCTTCTGCATCGCAGGTGTTAAAGCGCTGCTGGTAATAGAAGTCAGCAACGTTTGATTTGTTTTTTAAAGGATGCGTTGCAGGAACATACGCTACTACCGGTTTTGCCGGCTCATTATTCCGTTGATAAGCTATAGTGCCGGCATGGAACAGTTCCCCCTTCAGGGCTTTTGCCAACAGGGTTTTACCGCTGCCGCTTGCGCCAAACAAAGCCAGGTGTTCGCCCGCATTCAGGATAAAACTGATATTATTCAATAACAGTTTACCTGCCTGCTGTACGGTCACATTGTTTAAGATAATACTAAAATTCCGCTCCATTTTTCAACCTCCGAAGGTGTTTGTCTGGTTGTTAAAGCTGATAGAAGCACTGCTATTGAACTGAGCGTAGCAAGAATGTTGCTATTGATTCTACAGCCGGTAAAAAAATCAGGCCATTGATTGTACCTTTTCTGCCATTTCCTTCAGATCATGATCTTCCACTTCTTTTTTGGCATCCGCTACATTCAGGAACTGCTGGTAAAGCACGTCTACCTGGTTACGGTCAAAATCATATCCCAGGTTTTTAAAGCGGTAGGCCAGGGCACTGCGGCCGCTGCGTGCTGTTAATACAATGCGGGATGTATCTGCGCCCACTTCATGCGGGGCTATGATTTCATAAGTGGAAGATTCTTTGAGGAATCCATCCTGGTGAATACCGGATGAATGCGAAAAAGCATTGTCTCCGACGACAGCTTTATTGGGCTGGACGACCATACGCATGGTGTCTGCCACATTCCTGCTCATAGGCAATAATTGTGTCGTATCCACATCTGTATACAGGTTCAGTTCCGGGTGTTTCTTAATAGCCATTACCACTTCTTCCAGGGAAGTATTCCCTGCGCGCTCGCCGATGCCATTAATGGTACATTCGATCTGCCGTGCGCCTGCAATAGCACCGGCTATTGAATTAGCGGTAGCCAGTCCCAGGTCATTATGGCAATGACAGCTGAAAATAGCTTTGTCTGCATTGGGTACATTATTTAACAGATAGGCGAATTTTTCAGCATACTGATGGGGCAGACAAGAACCGGTGGTATCCGGAACATTTACCACAGTAGCGCCTGCGGCAATAACAGCTTCTGCCAGCTGTGCCAGGAACTGAAGGTCGGCGCGGCCGGCATCTTCCGCAAAAAATTCCACGTCCGGTACCAGGTTACGTGCCAGCTTTACCGCTTTTACTGCCCGTTCTAAGATATCCTCACGGGTAGTATTGAATTTATATTTGATGTGGTTATCTGAAGACCCGATGCCGGTATGAATACGCGGACGCACAGCGGGCTTCAGCGCTTCAGCAGCCACTTCAATGTCTTTTTGCACGGCCCGGGTAAGGCCACATATGGTGGCATTCTTTACTACTTTTGCTATTTCGTTTACAGAAGCAAAATCACCAGGACTTGAAATCGGGAAACCGGCTTCAATAATGTCTACACCAAGAGATTCCAATTGCAGGGCCAGTTTGATTTTTTCTTCTGTATTCAGTTTGCAACCGGGTACCTGTTCTCCATCTCTTAACGTAGTGTCAAAAATAAAAACCTTGTTGTCCGCCATAATTCAATTTATTTGATTTAGAATTGTTATTTTCAATACAGGCTGCTATGAACTAAAGGCTACAGCAGACTGTATGAATATTAAAAATAACGATAGAATACAGAATGCGGAAACCAATTTGTGAAAGTACTTACATTGAATAAAAGAAGTTATTGAATTTTAATTTATTGATAATCAATTACAAAAGGAGAGTTAAATTACGATGCCCAGTAAATCGACAGATGCGCTGTTTCAATTGATAAAATCGCTGGAAAAATCTGAAAAGCGGAATTTAAAGCTTTTTGCAGGCAGGAACTCGGGTGCAGAAACGTTAAAGAGCATGCAGTTGTTCAATGCCCTGGATAAATTACCGGAGTATGATGAAAAGGCGTTGCTGAAGCGGGTGCCTTCTGTCAGTAAACAGCAATTGTCGAATACCAAGGCTTTGCTGTATAAACAGATCCTGGGAAGCCTGCGGATTATCCGGGAGGATATGAACGTGGACATGCAGCTGCGTGAAATGATGGATGGGGCACGGATCCTTTATAATAAAGGGTTATACCTGCAAACACTAAAGATCCTGGACAGGATGAAGGAACAGGCAATCGCTTACCACCAGCTTACGTATTTGCAGCAGGCGCTTTTTTTTGAAAAGAAAATAGAGGGTTTGTATATTACCCGCAGCATTCAGAACCGGGCTGACGAGCTGGCCCGGGAAGCAGACGCAGTTACAGAAACCATTACTAACGTCAATACCCTTTCCAACCTGGCCTTGCAATTGTACAGCTGGTATATACAAAATGGCCATGCAAGAAATGAGAATGATATTAAAACGGTACGGCTGTTCTTTGAGAAAAGCCTCCCTAAAAATGCAGCGTACCTGCGTGGCTTTTATGAAAAACAATATTATTATCAGAGTTATGCATGGTATGCATTTATAAAGCTGGATTTCCTGATGTTTTACAGGTATACGCAGAAGTGGGTGGACACGTTTGAAACCAACCCGCACATGATCGCCCTTGAAACGACCATGTATATAAAGGGCGTGCACAATCTGATGAGCGCACATTTTGACCTCATGAACCGGGATAAGCTGGCTGCCACGATTAAGCAGTTTAAGCATTTTGTGCAGACAAAGCTGGTGCAGGATAATAATAATAACCGTATTACAGGCTATGTATACCTGTATACAGCAGTGATTAATCTGCACTTCCTGGAAGGCACGTTTAATAAGGGATTAAAGATGGTACCTTACCTGGAGGAAATGCTGGTAGAGCACGGATTGTACCTGGACCGGCATAAAGTAATGGTGTTTTATTATAAAATAGCCTGCCTTTATTTTGGCAGCGGTGATAACAAAAAAGCGATTGATTATTTAAACCGGATCATTAATCAAAAAGACGATCTGAGAACGGACCTGCAATGTTATTCGCGGCTGCTGCACCTGATAGCGCATTACGAATTAAGAAATTTTGACCTGCTGGAGTACCTGATCAAATCGGTTTACCGCTATATGGCAAAAATGGAAAACCTGAGTAAGGTAGAAGAAGAGATGTTCCGTTTTCTGCGGAATGCCTTTAAGTTTAATGCAAAGACCATCCGGCCTGAATTTGAAAAATTGCTGAACAAGCTGAAGCGCTACCAGCACAACCGCCTTGAGGCAAGGGCCTTTGCCTACCTGGATGTGATCAGCTGGCTGGAAAGTAAGTTATATGGGATCAATGTGCAGGATGTTATACGGAAAAAATACCTGAGAACAACAAGGAGCACAAAAAAAATCGCGTTGTAAAACGCGATTTTTTTCTTTTGACGAAACCGGCTATTTGGAATAGTTCCTGAGCGTTTCGTTCGGATTAAATGTAAATCTGTTTAGCACTACTTTCTTTTTGTAAGGAACAATATAAGTGTTCTGTCCCTTCTGGTAAGAAATAGAAGTGTTTAAGTTAACATAATTATTATTTGAACTCTCGTTTGTTAATAATTTGTCCCCTCTGAACTGGTATTTGGAACGCAGTGAGAAAGAATTCAACGGGCCATTGAACTTTGAATCAGCAAAATAGGCACTTTTTGATTTTTCTTTTCCGCGGTCGAAATTGACAGACGGGTCTTCGTTAGCATAAGAAACACCCCCTACAACCAGGACCAGAATCGTGCTCAGTAAGAAGGTTTTCAACATTGTTAAATAAATTTATCCGTTTAAACTTAAACAAAAATACAACATAATATTAAAATGTAAAAATTTTAATTTTTTTTTAACCTCTGGGGGATTATATTTAATTTACTAACATGTGTTCTGGTGTTGAATTGAAAATTATTCAATTAGCGAAGAGTGCAAAACGGATTAAAACCGTAAGTTGTTGAGAACCATTATATTGAACATTGATGCAACAATCAGGAGGTTTGGAGCTTCTATATATAAAAGTTTTGCACACAGGAGGAAAACTTGTTGGGATACCCTATAGCAATATTTGATTATATTGAAACAAAATATGGGTATTTGTGGTTTTGATAATGTAATAAAGGACATGAAATGAAAGAATATTCCCACCAGAGTGAAGAGCGCAAGGAGGAAATGGAAGAATTACTGCAACGTTATGAAGACCTCAGGAGTGGCAATTCCGTATCCTATCTTGAAGAAGAATCGTTTGAACGTATTATAAATTATTTTGAAGCGAAGGAAGCATTTAAAAAAGCGCTGCAGGCCACCGAAATGGCTATCGGGCAGTTTCCTTTTTCAGCGGGGTTATTAGTAAAAAAAGCAGATCTTGTACTGAATAACCGGGAGTATGATACGGCTTTGGAGCTGCTGGATAAGGCGGCCATCTTTGACAGCAATGACATTGATATCTATATCCTGAAGACGGAAGCGCTGCTGGCAATGGACCGGCAGGAGGAAGCGGTAGCATTGCTGGCAGAAGCGTTGAACCATTTTGAAGGAGATGAGAAAATTGACCTGCTTTTTGAGCTGGCAGATGTATATGATGATTATGAGGATTTTGAAAAGGTTTTTGACTGCCTGAAATGGATCCTGGAGCTGGAGCCCAATAACGAGGAAGCACTGTATAAGATCTGTTTCTGGACGGATTATACCGGCCGGAACGCAGAGAGTATAGAACTGCATCAGAAAATCATTAATGAGTTCCCGTACAGTGAACTGGCCTGGTTCAATCTGGGTGCGGCTTATCAGGGTATAAAATTGTATGAGAAAGCCATTGATGCCTATAAATATGCGGTAGCTATTGATGAAAAATTTGATTATGCCTATCGTAATATCGGCGATGCTTATATCCGGCTCAGGAAATATAAGGAAGCTATTGAAAGCCTGGAAAGGGTACTGGAATTGGCCAAGCCGGAAGATGTTATCTATGAGGCGATTGGTTACTGCTATGAAAAACTGAAGAACTACGCGCAGGCCCGGTTTTATTTCCGCAAAGCATCCCATCTGAATGAGGATAAGGGTGCTTTACTGTATAAAATAGCATTGACCTATTACAAAGAAGACCAGTTTGAGCAGTGCATCCGCCAGCTGGAAGCCGCCTTAAAAATCAGGAATAATAACCCGGAATTTTTATTATTAATGGGGCAGAGCAAGCTGGCGCTGGGTTTAGATAAGGACGCACTGCAATATTTCTTAAACGTGGTACGCCTGCGTCCGAA
>DASVMC010000159.1:0-2429 GCA_036384555.1 Niabella sp.
CTTTCCAATGTGTATAATCTGCCTCATCTCCTCCTATATGAATTATTTTGGAGGGAAAAATGGCCATTACTTCATTTAATACATCCTGTATAAAAGTTTCAACTTTCGGATCTGTGATGTTATAGAGATCACCCCATACCGGTTTTCCATTCTGACCACTTGAAGCACCAAGCCAGGGATAAGCATATATAGAAGCACTGGCGTGCCCCGGAACTTCAATTTCAGGGATGATCCGTATACCCCGCTCATCTGCATAGCGAACGATTTCCTTTAGTTCGTTTTGGGTATAGAACATCTTTCTGCCCGGAAACAAACTATCCCATTGCTGCCCGGAAATTTCCCTGTGTGAAAAATCGCGTTTGGATCCTGTTTGTGTTAAAAGCGGGTATTTTTTGATCTCAATGCGCCAACCCGGATCATCTACTAAATGCCAGTGAAACGTATTGAACTTCAGCCGGGCCATTTCATCCAGCAGCTTTTTTACGACTGCGGCTCCCTGGAAATGCCGGCTCTCGTCCAGCATAAAAGCCCGCCAACTGAATTTTGGCTCATCTTCAATCAGACAGGAGGGGGCGCGGATAGCACCCTTTTGATCCTTAATGACAAGCTGCCGCAGGGATTGCATCCCGTTAAGCAAGCCCTGTTTTGAGTTCGCTTTAATTAAAATGCCGCCGGTTCCTAAGGAAGCAATATCCAGTACATAAGCACCCTCAGGCCCTTTTTGTTGCTGATCTATCCGGAATATTACTGCTTTTTTTTCAACGTGTTTAAGAAATAACGTGGTGATACCTAATTCCTCAAAGACCGACTTTATATAATCTTTGCTGAGCAATGCCGGTGCATAAACGTGTAAAAAAGGCGTTGAAGAAAGAACGACTTCTGATCCATTCTCTTTTACCATCGCAGGTTTTGGTACCAGCTTGATAACTGATTGACCGGCTGCCCGGCAGGAGGGTGGTATGTTTTGAGGAGTATACGGCACCCCGGAGTCTGCAAAAGCGCGGGTTGAAGGCAAATGAGCTGTTCGTCCATGAGTGAGCGTAACCATTAATAACCCCAATAATAAGAGTACACATTTTTTAATCTGGAGTATTCTCGAAAAATACATATTTACTTGCTGTTAATGGATCATTGAATTGAATCGGCCGGCTGAAAAACAATAGGATGCCAGGCTGTATTCCAGTTTGCCCAGTTAGGGCCATATGCGTAAGACAGGTATTGCTTTATGAGCGGGCTACTATGGCCTCTGCTATCACCACTCCATCCGCAATTATGCAAATAGGGTTTAAGATTGTCACGCAATTCTGCAATCTTATGGAAAGAAAGTCCATCGGAGGATTCCCATAAGATGATATAGCTGTTTGCAGTAAGGCGTGCGGCGGTGTGGAGCGCATAATACTTTCTGATATCAGGCCTGTATTTCACATCACAATGGTCGGCGCCGGCGATACCGGTTTTGTCAACTGCTGTTCCATGCAATACCAGATGAGCCGGCCAGTTGGCATCTTTCGCGCTTGCAGTTGCTACCCGCGTTTCCAGGGTAGCGCTATTATCCCAGGTATAATATAAAAACAGGGTATCATTGTTGACCACCATGCAGGGCTCTCCTGCTCCCCAGGCATTTGTTGCACCATCAAAGGTAATTACCGGCTGAGGATTTCTCCCCCAGCCACTGCCATTCCATTTATCCCAGGGACCGGCGGGTGATGCGGAGCGCGCCATGTAAACGTGGTTAAAGATCCCTGCCGCATTTTCAGTTGATGTATAGCCGATATAGTAATAACCGCCAAACTTAACAACGCCCGGGTCGCAAACGGATAACTGATCGCGGGTTCCTTCCGTAGGCTGTAATACCATAGTGTCTGCTGTCCAGGTCTTACCTTCATCTGTTGATCTTCGATAGGCAATCTGATCCCAGAATGCGGCGCCGCTTGAAGAATCAATCATCAGAAAAGACTGATAACTGCCTGTTACGGCTGTGCCGTTCAGGTAATTCTGAACGCTGCCCGTTTCACCGGCCTTTTTCCATACACCTGCAGAACCGGAAGGTTCGCTCAATACCCATAAATAGGTACCTGCAGCAAACTTTCCTGTCCGGGCTAACTGCAGGTTTTCGTTATCCTGATAATTGGCATAAACATGCTGTGCTAAAGGAGTGCCATTAACCGTTGTAGCGTAGTCAGTCTTCCATTCATACAAGGTCATGGTAAGACTGCTGTTGGTCGTGGTCCAGTTCGGGCAACCTACTGCAACCGCATAAAACGGTTCGGCTGCGCTGAATTGCTGTGCAGCTGTTATACTGCCGCTCAGGGGAATGGGACTTTGTGCGCCGCTTTCATTGAACAGCAGCTGCTTTTTCCCAAACGTACTGCCCGGGGCGGCAAACCATGCGTCAATGGAACCATCCGTATTTCGTATAATTGAAGGTC
>DASVMC010000160.1:0-2911 GCA_036384555.1 Niabella sp.
CATAAAAAAATGCCTCCGAACGTGATTGAGAAGCCCCCCAGTTTTCTGGGCCTGGAAAGGAAGGCGGACAAAGAACCGGTTATCGAATTGAACAGGTCAAGATTGGTGGCCAGTAAGGCCAGCCATAATACGAATGCTATAAGTGATAATACTTTTGCAATATCGCCGGAAATAGTTTCCCATTCAAAATGGTCTGAATATCCTTTCTGAACGCGGCAGTTTTTAATATGCACCAGAAAGGCCTCGCGCAAACTAATGGTTACAACAGTAAGCCCCACTGCATGCAGGAGGGTATAGGGCGCCGTGGTATAAAACAGCTGGGTCAATGTTCCCCGGCCCAGGATGTTGGCAATGACGGCTGAAGCATTCAGCACTGCAAAAAGCGCCATTGCAATATAGCACAGCCGGTAAGTACGGTAATAAGCGCTGTATTTTCTGAATACAAAGACCGCTAACCCGATGGAGCAGCAATTTACCAGGAGGATGAACCATCTTTGCAGGGAAAACGTGGTAAAGGCAATCCGGAACAGGGGAACGGTGAGTAACAATACCACAAAGCAGAGCCAGCCTTTAAAGATAGTATCCGGCACTTTTTTGTAAAATAATTTTGACAGGCAAAGTGCCAGTAACAGCTGTACCAGCTCAATATAGATAGCCGGCGCCTGCAGCTCAAATGCAGGGATCAGTGTCAGCAGCAGAATAAGCGACGGCCATAAGGGGTTTGAAGATAATAACTGAAGCGGAAGCTCATCGAGTACAGAAAGCTTGCTGATCCTGGACAGGCTTCTGTAACTGTATGTAACCCACAGGAAAAATACAAGAGCAACAAGCAGGATAAGAAAACGGTCGCTGCGGGTATACCTGAAATAATAATTGGCGATCTGTTTTTCATTGTTTAAGAGCTGTGCCCGGTTTGCGCCATTCCTCCGCACTGTTTTTTTGGCACTGCTTTGCCAGAGGTAATCCCTGTCCTTCAGAAAGGCTCTTGCTCCTACAGATTTTAACTGTACATCAGTCTGATAAAGTAATTCCTGTATAGCCAGCCCGTTTGCGGCAATATGTGATTTGGCGCTGCTGATGGCGGCGGTGCTTTGTGACAAAAGACTATCTGCTATTTTCCACTTTTTACGTATATCGGTAATCTGCGTGGCAAACGAGTCTCTTAAGGCTGCTGTTTTGAAAACTTTTAAAATAAGGCTATCCTTCCGGAGGGCCAGCAACTGTTTTTTAACACTGACCAGCGTAGTATCGTAAGAAGCAATGGTCTGCTTGTAGTCTTCCTCGTTTTCTGAAAGCTCATTCAGCAGCGCCCTGAACATGTGCAGGTTCTGAAGGTTAAATGTGCGGGTATTGAAAGACAGGCGTTGCTTCAAAAGATTGATGGCCGAATCGTTACCCGCCAGCGCTGCTCCGATTTCCGAAATACGGCCAAAAGAACCGGTTACGGCCGGAACCCGGTTAAGGGCTTCATAAACCAGTTGAAATCCTTCCAGGTAATCTGCACTGGATACTGCATTGGTATCCGTAAGAACGGCAGGGCCCTGCACCGGTCGCGTAGTATTTACCGGGGTTTGCGCACTGACAACCGTACGCATACTGATCAGCAATAAGAACAGTAATAGTCTGTAGCTCCCGCTAAGGGACAGGGGTACCCGATTCATACTTATAAAGATAGGAATATATGTGTTTTTGAAAGGCAACTGTAAAAACCAGCCCGTTTGCATTGGGGGGAAGCAGATACTGTTATATGGGGTTCAGGATTTATGCTGTTAATGTGTTAAATTGCCGCTCCTAAATTAAATAGAACAATTGTATGTTTCAGTTAACAGATAAGATTGCCGTAGTTACAGGTGCAGGCAGTGGCATTGGAAAGGCCGTAGCGTTATTATTTGCAAAAGCGGGCGCCCGGGTCATTGTGGCCGACCTTAACAGGGAAACCGGAGAGCAGACCATTCAGGAAATAACAGAAGCTGGCGGCAGTGCCGAAGGTCTTTTCATAGATGTATCGCAACAGGAAGAAGTGGTCAATACTTTTCAAAAGCTGGGTACAATTGATGTTCTGGTCAACAGTGCCGGAATATCGCATATTGGCCGGGCCGATACAACGGCTGAGGAAGATTTTGACCGGATCTACAAAGTAAATGTAAAAGGCGTTTATAATACCTTATTTGCCGTTATTCCCTTAATGAAAAAACAGCAAAAGGGAGTGATCATTAACCTGGCCTCTATTGCTTCCAGCGTAGGGTTGCCGGATCGGTTTGCGTATTCTATGAGCAAGGGAGCGGTGCTGGCAATGACCCTGTCTGTGGCAAAGGATTATATTCAGGAGGGCATCCGCTGTAATTGTATATCTCCCGCGCGTGTGCATACGCCGTTTGTGGACGGGTTCCTGGCAAAGAATTATCCGGGCAGGGAAAAGGAAATGTTTGATAAATTATCCCGGACCCAGCCCATCGGACGTATGGCGAAGCCTGAAGAGATCGCAGCATTGATCCTTTACCTGTGCAGTGATGAAGCGTCTTTTATAACCGGCTGCGATTATCCAATTGACGGAGGATTTATCAAGCTGAACAACTAACTAAATAACCTGGTATAAAATGTAATGTAAAAAATTATAAATATTTGATATTTATTTAAATATAAAAAATAACAATAAATAAAAAGAAGGTATGAAATTAATCAGGTACGGACAACCGGGGACTATTAAAACAGGAATCATCCTTGATGGGATAAAATATGATACCTCTGGTTTTGGAGAAGATTACAATGAAGCATTTTTTGAGAACGACGGCCTGGAACGGCTGCAACAATACGTAGAGGAACATAAAAACAGCCTGCAGGTAATAGGAGAAGACGTACGGCTGGATGCACCGGTGGCACGTCCGTCTAAGATCATCTGCATCGGTCTGAA
>DASVMC010000161.1:0-7572 GCA_036384555.1 Niabella sp.
TGTTGCCTGCTGAACTGTTTCGGAAGCGTTTTTTACTATTGTCGCATTTATAAATGCATAACTTCCGGTACGGGGATCTGCAACACCGTTTACAGGAAAAGTCACCTGGGCTTTTGCGCTCCAGCACAGCAGCCAGCATAAAGGCAGCAAGGTCAGTTTTTTCATTAACAGGAAATTTTAAGGAAAATAGGAAAAATTATTGGTATCACCATTTGTAAGTGGCGATCCCGGGCGGCTGTTGGTCATACAGGTTGCCCGAAAATAGTTGTACGGGGTCAAAGACCCCGTACGGCACTGCTGCATCCAAGCAGCAGCATTTATTTGACCAGTTAGTTAGTTATTACAGGCTCTCTCCATGCTGTGAAAGATCCAGCCCTTCTATTTCCTCTTCTTCTGTTACGCGCAGCGGGGTGATCAGGTCCGTTACCTTCAGAAGAATAAAGGACATCACCAAAACAAAAACGATCACTCCAAGCAATACCAGCACATGCGTGGTAAATAATTTTGTTTCGCCAAAAAACAAACCATTGGTGGCGGCCGGGTTAATCGCTTTATTTGCAAAGACACCAGTCAGCAGCATTCCTACCATGCCTCCAATTCCGTGACAGGGAAATACATCCAGCGTATCATCAATGCCGGTCTTGGTTCTCCATTCTACCATCAGGTTGCTGATGATCGCCGCAGCTATACCAATGACCATCGCGTGGGGAATACTAACAAAACCCGCAGCAGGCGTAATGGCTACCAGTCCTACCACTGCACCAATAGAAGTGCCCATGGCCGAGGGCTTCTTGCCTCTTAAGGCGTCAAAAATGATCCAGGAAAAGGCTGCCGCGCCTGAAGCCACAGCTGTTGTAGCCAGCGCAGAAGCGGCCAGTGTATTAGCAGCCATTGCAGATCCGCCGTTAAAACCAAACCAGCCGAACCAAAGCAGGCCGGTACCGATTAATACATAGGTAATACGTGCCGGTTTATTTTCTGAGGGATCGGTTCGTTTCTTAAGATAGACCGCACCGGCCAGTGCTGCTAACCCGGCGCTCATATGTACAACTGTTCCGCCCGCAAAATCCAGTACGCCCAGTTTTGCCAGAAAGCCATCGGGGTGCCAGGTAGCATGTGCCAAAGGACAATAAATAAAAATAATAAACAGACAGATAAACAGGATATAAGAGGTGAAGCGAATGCGCTCTGAAAAAGCGCCTGTCACCAGTGCAGGGGTAATGATGGCAAATTTGAGTTGAAAAAAGGCAAATACGGCCAGCGGAACCGTGGCAGCTGCGGGCCAGGGTTTGCCTTCCAGCACACCATTCATCAGGAAGAAAGTTTTAGGATTGCCAATGAAGCCGCCTATAGAATCACCGAATGCCAGGCTAAATCCGAAAATGACCCAGATCATCGTCACAATTGCCATACAAATAAAACTTTGCAGCATCGTAGAGATCACATTTTTCTTTTTCACCATACCTCCGTAAAAAAAGGCAAGCCCGGGCGTCATAATTAATACCAGAGCAGCTGAGGTAAGCATCCACGCCGTATCACCGGAATTGATCTCAGGGTGCTCTTCTATTTTAACGGGATTGTGGCCGTATACAAGACTCAGGATCGCCACAAGAATTAACAGTGCAAAGGGAATGATAGCCAGTTTTCGCGTCATTGACATATTATATAAATTTTAGTTTTGAATTATATCCTATTTTTTTATAAAAAAATGGTTTAAACAAAATTTAAAACCAAAAATAAATATATAAAATCATATTTTATATAAAATTTACAAACAATATTTTATATTAATTTATTTATAATATATAATATGCTCATAAATTAACATTCTGTCATTCTTTTCATCAATATCATATAATATTATAATAATTAGTTATATGAATTATGCGCATAATAAAAGCGGGCATTGCCCGCTTATTATGCTAATGAGCTTAATTAATGATTATATCCTGCCCGGGTATTCTTTTAAGGCCTGTTCCAGACAGTCCATTGCCGCCTGAATTGACTCCTTGTTCAATACGTAAGCAAGACGGACCTCCTTTTTTCCTAATCCGGGTGTAGCATAGAAACCTGTAGCAGGAGCCAGCATCAGGGTTTGTTGCTTATAGGCAAAAGACGCCAGCAGCCACTGGCAGAACTGATCACAATCATCAATGGGCAATTGTGCCATTGCATAGAAGGCGCCCCCGGGGTTGGGGCAAAAGACGCCTTCCATAGCATTCAGGCGGCTTACCAGAAAATCGCGCCGGCTTTGGTATTCAGCTTTTGTAGCATCAAAATAATCGGCCGGAAGGTCTACCGCCGCTTCTCCCAGTACCTGGGCCAGGCCCGGCGGACTTAAACGGGCCTGGGCAAATTTTAGTGCGGTTGTATATACTGCTTTATTTTTTGTGACCAGCGCTCCTATGCGGGCCCCGCAGGCGCTGTACCGTTTGCTGATCGTATCCAGCAGAACAACGTTTTCTTCCAGTCCGGGAATCTGTAACGGACTGATATACGCCTTATCTGAATAACGGAACTCCCTGTACGCCTCATCTGAAAAAAGATATAACTGGTGCTTTTTACAAATCGCTCCTAAGGCCTCTATCTCTTCTTTACTATACAAATAACCTGTTGGATTATTAGGGTTGCAAATAAGGATGGCCTTTGTTTTATCCGTAATTACTTTTTCAAAATCCGCCATCGGAGGTAATGCAAACCCCGTTTCAATGGCCGAAGGAATGGGAATTACTTTGACACCGGACGTACACGCAAAGCCATTGTAATTGGCATAGAACGGTTCCGGAATAATAACTTCATCACCCGGGTTCAGACAGGCAAAAAAGGCAAACAGGATTGCCTCGCTGCCACCGGTTGTAATCATGATCTGCTCATGCGTTACGTCAATGCCGGTCTTTTTATAGTAGCTGACCAGCTTGCGGCGGTAGCTTTCATTACCCGCGCTATGACTGTATTCCAGCACAGGCATCGTAACATCTTTTACGGCCTGCATAATAGCAGGTGGTGTCTGGATATCGGGCTGGCCAATATTCAGATGGTAAACCGTTATTCCCCGCTGCTTTGCAGCCTCTGCATAAGGAACCAGTTTGCGGATAGGTGAAGCAGGCATTTGAACTCCCCTGTCGGAAATTGTAATCATAGCTAAACGAATAAGAGATCAAAAATAAAAAAATTCCATCTGTAAAGATGGAATACATTGTGCAAACTGTTCAATAAACTAAAAACTAAACTCCTAAATTATTTCTCCGGTAAAATAAACCGTTTTAGGCTGAGCACCTTTTACCTTAATGGTTACATCCTTTTTAAACGTGCTTCCAACAGCTGCAGTAGCATCGTATCCCACTTTTATTTTTCCAACTTTACCCGGCATGATCGGGGCAGAAGGTTTCTCAGCAACGGTACAACCACAACCTACCATCACATTTTCCACAATAACCGGCTTTTTGCTGATATTGGTAAATTCCATATAAAAGGTGGTGCCTTTTTTGAACTTCAGCTGACCAAGATTGTACTCTTCCTTTGCCATTTTAATCACCTCATCAGCAGGTGCTCCGTCCTGCGCATAAGTAGTAACCGCAAACCCCATAAAAAACAAAACTGCCAAAAGGTAAAACTTCTTCATAATCATTAATTATTTTTGAAAACTTAAATAAAAATAACAAAAGTACAGGATAGATGTTCTGTGTTTTGAAAAAGTTGCACGACGATCAACTAACTAACGAAAGTTAGTATTCAAATCCCTATTTTTGCCAATATGGAGAATCTTACTTCCAGCCCCGCTGCTCATTCAGACATGCTCTCTTTCGACAATTTCAGAGAGGGGGTGCTGCACGATTATTACCTGGCTTGCTTAAGCCGGGAAACCAGCCTTTTAGGACGGAGGGAAGTATTGACAGGAAAAGCTAAGTTTGGAATTTTTGGAGATGGAAAGGAAGTAGCGCAGCTGGCAATGGCCAAGTTTTTTCAGCCGGGCGATTGGAGAAGTGGGTATTACCGGGATCAGACTTTAATGTTCGCAATCGGAGTAGCTACTCCCCAGCAATATTTTGCACAGCTGTATGCAGACCCGGATCCGGAAAATGAGCCGTTTAGCATCGGCCGCCAGATGAACAGCCATTATACTTCAAGAAACGTAGATAAGGACGGGAACTGGCTTCCCCTGGCACAGCTTAAGAACACAGCCACAGATATGGCTCCCACGGCCGCTCAGATGCCGCGCTCATTTGGTCTGGCCTATGCCTCAAAAAGCTTCCGTGCTATTCCGGAGCTTCATCAGTTTCAGGATTTGTCGGACAATGGTAATGAAGTTTGCTTTTGTACCATTGGCGATGCCTCCACCAGCGAAGGACACTTTTGGGAGATCGTAAACGCTGCCGGTGTGGCACAGATACCCCTGGTCATTTTTGTATGGGATGATGGCTATGGGATTTCTGTTCCTAAAGAACTGCAGACAACCAAAGGCTCTATTTCCCTTGCCCTGAAAGGGTTTGAAAAAGAAGAAGGCACTAATGGTTTTTATATTACCAAAGT
Source organism: Niabella sp. (assembly GCA_036384555.1). Lineage (GTDB taxonomy): Bacteria > Bacteroidota > Bacteroidia > Chitinophagales > Chitinophagaceae > Niabella. The sequence continues at coordinate 4,531 of DASVMC010000161.1, forward strand.
AAAAGGCTGGGACTATATGGGCATGATTGAAGCCTTTGAAGAAGGGATCAGCCTTGCCCGCGAAACACATACCCCGGTTATTTTTCATGTAGATGAGCTGACGCAACCCCAGGGGCACAGCACTTCCGGCAGTCATGAGCGCTATAAATCAACAGAACGGCTTGAGTGGGAGCGGGAAAGGGATTGTATCCGGAAATTTAAGGAATGGATTCTGAAAAACGGACTTTCGGAAGCAAGCACGCTTGAAAAAATAGAAGCCGACGCTAAAAGGAATGTAAAAGAGAGCAGGGACCATGCATGGACGGATTACCTGAAGCCGATCAGGGAGCAGGTAGACCGGACCCGGACCATCCTGGAACAGCTGATCCAGCAATTGCCCGAAAAAGCACAGGAGCTGAAAAAGCTGCTGCCCGACCTGGTAACCAATAGGGAGCCCCTGAGGAAAAATATTTTACAGACCTTATATAAAGCCATCCTTGTTGGTGGTGAAAAAGCCGGCATTGCCCAAAATTACTATGACCAGCTGTGCAGGGAAAATGCGGCGCTTTATAATTCCAATCTTTTTGATGAGGGCCCTAAGAGTGCTTTAAAAGTACAACCGGTTGCGCCCGTTGTTACCGACGAGTCTCCGTTAATTAATGGCTATGAAATCCTGAATCATTATTTTGATCAGTTGTTTGCCAGCAATCCCAAAGTGCTGGCCTTTGGCGAAGACCTGGGACAGATTGGTGATGTGAACCAGGGATTTGCCGGATTGCAAAAAAAATACGGACCAGAACGGATTGCAGACACAGGCATTCATGAACTGAGCATCATGGGCCGCGGCATTGGCCTGGCCTTGCGCGGATTAAGACCCATTGCTGAAATTCAGTACCTCGATTACCTGGTGTACGGGCTTCAGCCTTTAACAGATGATGTAGCCTCTTTGCAATACCGTACCGGCGGGCAACAATTCTGTCCGCTTATTGTACGCAGCCGCGGTCACCGGCTGGAGGGCATCTGGCACAGCGGTTCTCCTATGGGAATGATCATTAATTCATTAAGAGGTATACATATTTGTGTGCCCAGGAATATGGTGCAGGCCGCAGCCATGTATAACACGCTGTTGCAAAGCAATGATCCGGGGCTGATTATTGAAAGCCTTAATGGCTACCGTTTAAAAGAACGGCTACCGGAAAATTTAGGCACAATGACTGTTGCTTTTGGGGTTCCGGACATTTTACAGGAAGGTACAGACGTTACTATTGTAAGCTATGGCTCTACCCTGCGCATTATACAGGAATCAATAAAAATGGTAGCTCCCCTGGGCATCAGCTGTGAACTGATCGATGTGCAAACGCTGCTGCCCTTTGACATTCACCACCACATTTTGAGATCGCTGCAAAAGACCAATCGTATTGTATTTATAGATGAAGACGTTCCCGGAGGCGCTACTGCATTCATGTTTAACAAGGTGATGGAGGAACAGGGAGGCTACCGTTACCTGGATGTGGCGCCCAGGACCATTACTGCCAAAGAGCACCGGCCGGGTTATGGCAGTGACGGCGATTATTTTAGCAAACCCAATGCTGAAGAAATTGCTGCTGTCTTAATTGACCTGATGAAAGAATAGATGCCGCCGGATATCCGATACTTAAATACCAGCTCTCAGGAGGCAGACATTCCTGTATTTACATACCAGCTATGCATCATAAACAATCAACCCGTTACTAATGGAACTATTAAACAGATACTGCCTGGCATTGGATCTGAAAAACGATCCAGCCCTGATAGCTGAATATGAAGCGCACCATCAGGCAGTTTGGCCTGAAATAAAAAAGAGCATTCTTGATGCAGGTATCCGGCATATGGAGATCTTCCGCATAGAAAACCGGCTGTTTATGATCATGGAAACAGATGCGGGGTTTTCTTTTGAAGCAAAAGCTGCTGCTGACGAAAACAACTCAAAAGTTCAGGAATGGGAAACCCTGATGTGGAAGTATCAGCAACCCCTTCCTACAGCCCGTCCCGGTGAAAAATGGATGCTGATGCAATCTGTTTTCCGGCTGTGACCCCTGCTATTTGCATCTTGCCGGAAGCCGCCGTTTGTTTTTTTTTAACAGCAGGTAAATAAACCAAATACGGTTAATCAGCGTCTATTCATCAATTTTGGCATCTCAATTGCATAATGAATAAAAATAATAGTACGATTATGAAAAGAATTTTACAATTCGCTGTTCTTCTTTTGATTATTTCTGCAACAGGTGTAGCTTGTTCTACCAATAAAAACACGACTACCGTACCCCGTACAGATTTTAAAGGAAGCTGGGTGGTAACCAACACAAGTATTGAAGGTACTGATACGAAGAACCTGAAGGTGCAGGCATTTGATGATGTTGATTTAGCCTGCTTTACAGGGAGTGAATGGGTGTTGCCTAATAACGGTTATGGTACATATACGATCAATGGCCAGGACTGTTCCGGTGGTCCGCGTCAGATCTTATGGTCTACAAGGAATTATAATGGTGTCACCCATTTTAATTTTAAAAGAGTAGACGGTTTAAAAAAGAATCAATCAAAAAATGTAGAGGAAGGCTATTCACTGGAAGTCATTTCCTCGGATAATGCGCACTTTGTAGCGCAAACTCCTATATCATTTGAAGGAAAAACGATATACATCGTTTATAACTTTGAAAGAAAATAACCTTTGACCTATACAATCATAAAAAACCGTTTCCAGCTGAAACGGTTTTTTAACCGGAGAACTTTTTATCTTTAGAGGGTCATTCTAAACAGTGTATTTGTGCACGCTCACAAAATTCTTTTAACCTTGCCATCTTCTGATTGGCATGGTGGATAGTTATGTCAAAAAAAAACAAAAAAGCCGAATGGGTGCCCTGGAATCTTAGAAGAACCAACCCGGATATTTTTTATTTTAAAGAGGAAGAGCATATACCCAATAGTCATTTGCCTGTTCTGATTTACAGGGGTATTTTTCATATGGGTGATGATTGTTGTGAAAAATGGCTGATCGGGCAGTTCAATACCAATAGATGGGTCTAT
>DASVMC010000162.1:0-9904 GCA_036384555.1 Niabella sp.
AAATGTTTTTGAATTATACGGCTTTCAGCCGCTGGAAACACCGGCTATGGAAAACCTGGAGACATTAATGGGCAAATATGGCGAAGAGGGCGATAAGCTCATCTTTAAAATATTGAATAACGGGCTGGATGAACCCAAAAAGCTTGAAAAAACGAAAGCGGGATTTACCAGATTGTTAGAAGGCAAATCCAGTAAGGACATTACAGAGCGCGCCCTGCGCTATGACCTTACCATTCCCTTTGCACGGTATGTAGCCATGAACTATAACCAGCTCACCCTTCCTTTTAAACGGTACCAGCTACAGCCGGTATGGCGGGCAGATCGTCCGCAAAAAGGCCGTTACCGGGAATTCTATCAATGTGATGCAGATGTGGTTGGAAGCAGATCATTGCTGAATGAACTGGAACTGGTTGCTATGTATGCCACCGTTTTTAAAAACCTGAACCTGCCGGTTGAAATCAGGATCAATAACCGCAAGATACTATCTGCCTTAGCCGCTCAATGCGGGGGTGCTGATAAAATGACGGACATTGCTATTGCGATAGATAAACTGGACAAAATCGGTTTGGAAAAAGTAATAGAAACATTAAGAGAGCGGGGTCTTAATACAGAACAGATCAGCCTGATCCAGCAGTTTTTAGCAATTACTGGCACCAACGACGAAAAACTGGCTACACTGAAAGCAATTTTTGCCGGCGATGCATCGGGTCTTGAGGGAATTGAGGAGCTGGAATACATTATCCGGCATACAGCAGGAACTGTACAGGACGCGGTATTATTGGTCGACCTTACCCTTGCCCGCGGACTCAACTACTATACCGGGGCTATTTTTGAAGTAAAGGCGCTGAACGTACAAATAGGCAGTATTGGCGGCGGGGGCCGGTATGATGACCTGACCGGCTTGTTTGGCGTTCCGGGCGTTCCGGGTGTGGGGATTTCTTTTGGAGTGGATCGTATTTATGATGTGCTTACCGAGATAAACGGGTTTCCCGCCGATGTTCATGCAGGTACAAAAGTTTTATTTTTTAATTTAGGACCCGATGAGGCTATGAAGGCTTTTGAACTGATGCAAGGCCTGAGAAATAAAGGGGTTACAGCAGAATTGTATCATGAAACAGCAAAATTTGATAAACAATTTAAATATGCTGATAAAAAAGGAATTCCTTTTATCGCCATTTTAGGCACCCGGGAACTGGAGACCGGAACAATCGTGATTAAAAATTTACAATCCGGTGAGCAAAAACAGGTCACCTTTGCTGATTTGGAGCATTATACATTTTAAGACAGCAACACATAACAATAAAATACTAAAAACCAACATACCATGACAAACGTGAAAAACAAAAGCCTGTTCATGCTGGGCATTTTCCTTGCAGTTTTCATTACAGCCTGTAACAAAGGCGGCAAAACCGGGTTATTGATACCCAATGATGCAGGATTGGCCCTACATGTAGACCTGGCCACGCTCTCTTCCAAGCTATCCTGGGCAGAGATACAGCAAACCTCCTGGTTTACTGAGGCTTTTAACAAATCGAAGGATTCTCTGGCCAAACAATTATTACAGGATCCTGAAATATCCGGCATTGATCCTAAAGGGAACCTGGTGCTTTTTTTAAAACGCACCGGCAATAATGGCTATGTAGCTATTGAAGGGACCCTGAAAGATGCAGCCAAGTTCTCTAAGATCATTGAAGAAACAAAAAACCATATAAAAGTAGCTAAGGACGGGGATCTGAATTTTGCTGAAATAGGCGATGACGAAAAATCGGTTATTTATTTTAATGACAAGCTTTTTGTTTTCATTGCAAATGCCTCCGGCCTTCAGGGCAAAGTTCCCGGCAGATATGGGAACACCTTTGGGAGTACAGAGAAATATGGTATTGACAGTTTAAAAGTATTCGCAAAAAATACGTTCCAGCTAAAAGGTGACCAGTTGTTAGACAGCGATAAACGTTTTGAATCGCTCATCAGCGATAAAGCAGATATGCATTACTGGATAAACAGCGGTGCTTTGTACGGGGGAATGCTGTCCGGTGCTTTATCGATGATGAAGTTCAGCACCATACTGGATGGAAACATTGGTGCCGGTAAAGCCAATTTTGATAATGGCAAAATAACCATAGAAGGCAGGAACTATTATGGTAAGGAAATGACCGATTTTCTTAAAAAATATTCCGGTAAACCCATCAGCAATGAAACCATCAGCCATTTACCGGACGGGGATGTGCTGGGCGCTTTTGCTTTGAACTTTTCAACACAGGGCATGCTGGATTTTATAAAATTGCTGGGTGTAGACGGTTTTGCAAATGCAGGACTGGCTAAAATAGGCATTAACCCTTCTGATATTGCAAAAGCGGTAAAAGGAGAATATGCCTTTGCCTTATCTGATGTTACTGTTTCAGGCACACCTGTTGCCGTTACCCTGAACGATGGCGAAAATAACACCTATAATAAAGACAAAACAAAATTTGATTTCGTCTTTGGTACCGCGGTCGGAGATCAGCCCAGTTTTCAAAAGCTGCTCGACGCATTCAATAAAGAAGTGAAAAGCCAGTTACCTGAAACCGACAGCAGCAGCAAGATAAAACAGCAGCTGAATAATAAATGGTTCGTTATAAGCAATACGCAACCTGGTATTGACGCTTTTGTTGCAGGTAATAAAACGCCCGCTTATGCGCAATCATTTACAGGTCATACCTTTGGAGGTTACATTAATCTACAGAAGATCTTCCAGACAATTATTGCCAATAGTAAGGACACCTCCTACAAAAAAGGTATTGAATTGTCCGCCGCCTTCTGGAAAACCGTTACCATGTATACTGACCTGAAAGATGGTGAAGCAAGCAGCAAAATAGAGATCAACCTCTCAGATGCCAATACCAATGCATTAAAACAATTGAATAAGTACGTTGATCAGGTATACCAGGCAACGCCAAAGAAAGCATTTACAGAAGATTTCCCGGTAGTAGATACAGCCATTGCTGTACCTCCTCCGCCAATGGCTGTTCCGTCAAAATAATTAAAGGAGTTCATGAAGCTGGAAATAAAAGACCTGCTGCCGGACTATTTTGGAAAGGAGCGTAAAGCCACTTCAGCAATATGGGGAAAGGAACATTGCTTTTCCAATGGAGACCTGGTAAACATTGTGGCACCTTCCGGCACAGGAAAAACATCATTGACCCATTTCTTATATAAAATGCGGGAAAGTTATACCGGTACCATTTTATATGACGGAAAAGACCTGAAACAGTTCAGCAAAGAAGATACAGCGGCATTACGTAAAGAGCACGTAAGTATTATATTGCAGGATATGCGGCTTTTTGAAGAACAGACGCTATTGGAAAATCTGGAAATCAAGCGGCAGCTAAATCCTTATCATCAGCAGGAGCGGATCATAGAAATGGCCCGCTCACTGGGTATCGATCACCGGCTGGATGCACTTGCTAAGAATTGTTCGTATGGCGAGCAGCAACGTTCTGTGATCATAAGAGCCTTATTACAGCCTTTTGATATTTTATTAATGGACGAACCGGTAAGCCACCTGGATGACAGCAATTCAAAAAAAGCCATCGAACTCATATTGGAAGAAGCATCCAGAAGAAACGCGGCCGTCATTTTTGCAGAACTGGAAAAGGCAGCCTATTTTCCGGCAACGCATTTATATTATCTATAATTTTTTATTGTGGCAGTAGCATTTAAGCCCATAAAGCCTTTATTACATACCGGTACCAGTACCTATTCCCGCTGGTTCTCGTATATCGGGCTGGGCATTGGTGTTTTGTTATTGTTGTGTTCTGTACAGATGTTTATCAATATCCAGCACTTGCTTAAGGAAGGAAGCATCCGTAAAGACGGCTTTGACTTTGTTTCCATTACCAAAAACATCACCAATGAAACAATGGGGCAACCTGAAAAAAACCTTTTTCAGCCGGAAGACATTGCTGCTATAAAGCAACAGTCTTTTATTGCGGGCGTATCTCCGCTGCTGGCAAATGATTTCCGTATTCAGCTAAGCGCCGGCAATATTATTCCTTTCAGTACGGATATGTTCCTGGAGGCGCTGGATAATGCCTTTATTGATACGCTCCCCCCCAGCTTTCAATGGCAGGAAGGAGAACGGAATATTCCTATTATTCTTTCTTCCGACTTCTTTGAGATCTATAATATTTTTGCTCCGGGACAAGGATTACCACAGCTTTCCAAGGAATCTGCAATGGGCATGCCTGTTGTCATTACCTGTTTCGGCAGGGACCAGTCAGTAAATTTTACGGGAAGGATTGTAGCCTTCAGTGACCGCGTAAATTCGGTACTGGTTCCCAAAAATTTCCTGGAATGGGCCAATAAAACATTCAGCAACCGGAACCGGCAGACGGCCAGCCGTTTATTTCTGAAATTAAAAGATGTAAATGATCCCCAGCTGATCCGGTATCTCGATGCTCAGCATTATGTGATTAACAAAGACAAAACGCTGCTCGGCAGAAACAAAATGGTGCTGCAGGGCATTTTTAGCGGGCTGGGTATTTTTGGATTGCTGGTGGTCGTATTGGCACTGATGCTCTTTTCCTTTTACCTGCAATTGGTCATTGCCCGCAGCAGGGAAAGCCTGGAGCTGCTATTAACACTGGGGTATTCGCCAAAATGGCTGGGCACAAACGTATCGAATCAGTTCGTTCCTGTATATCTACTCATTGTATTAACGGCCCTTTTATTTACCCAGCTGATACAATGGGCCTTTCACAAATTTGTGCTCTTTAACCGGCCGGAATTATCAACAATAGTAAGCTGGATGGTGCTTCTGTTAGCAGTACTGCTGATATTGCTGGCAGTTATTACTAACGCAAGACTGGTAAAGAAATTATTGCATCAATTGGGATAACACTATTCCTTTGCCTCTGCCTGGTGTTCTACCATTTCATTACGAGCGGCCGCCGCCTCGCTCTTTTTACCAAACTCAATACGGTACACCTGTATCAGTAATAAAAAATAACTCATAAATAAAGGCCCGAAAATGAGTCCCATCACCCCAAATAATTTCAGCCCCAGTATTACGCCGAACACAGTGATCAACGGGTGAATATCCCCGATCTTTTTCAGGATCGTAAACCGTAATACGTTATCAATTCCCCCCACGATAATTAAACAATAGAGTGTTAGCCATATACCATTTGCTACATGACCTGTTGCGAACTGCACAATACAGATAGGTATCCATACAATCATTGTTCCAACAGCAGGCACCATAGATGCTGCTCCAGTTATTAATCCCCACATCACAAAATTATCCACTCCAAAGATCCAATAGCCCAATACTGCTACAAGGCCCTGGCACAATGCCAGTATAGGTATACCCAAAGCATTGGAACGTACCATCATTTTTGTCTCTTCCCAAAGCGTATGTGTATTTTCATCACTAAAAGGGATGAATAAGCGTACTCTTTTTTCCATTCCCCTGGAATTGACCTGCATAAAATACAGAATGAACAAGGCGGTAAAAATATTTACAAATATTTCCGCCACAGAATTCAATATTCCGGGAAAATACGCTGTTATCTTTCCAAGTGTACGCATAACCGCTTCTTCCGAAAGGTTAATGCGGTTTAAACCAGGTTTGCTGGCTATAAATGCTTTCACTGCATTATATTTTTCAATAATAACCTGTTTATTAGCAAGTAAGCCGCTGATCTGCGGAATCATTACTTCAATGATCAGCCAGAGCGGTAAGGCTATAACAATAAGAGTGATCAGCATTAAAAAAATGCTTGCCAGTGATTTCTTCCATCTTCTTTTTTCAGTAAGTTTGAAATAGGTATTCCTGAAAAGGATATAGAGCGTAATAGCCCCTAAAACACCCGGCGTAAAATAACGCAGATTAAAAAAAATCATAAATCCTATAAGGCCGATAAGTAATATCAGCACAATTTGCCGGAGGATGTTATCATCGATCTTCTTATAGCTCATAGAAATGCTTTATAAACATAAAAATAAATATTTGTTGTTAAGAGTCAGCACAGGTGGGGCATATTTTTACAGATAAACCGGTACTATTTTACAAAGCAGCCAACCCATTATTAAATCTTATATTTGTACCGCTAATGAACCATGAAAAACAAAGTACAATTGACTGATAAAATTTACAATATCATAGAATATACACAGCGAAGCGTTTTCCTGACCGGAAAAGCCGGAACAGGTAAAACAACCTTTTTGAATGCGCTGACAAAGCAAACTGCAAAAAAGAATATGGTAGTAGCCCCTACCGGTATTGCTGCGATCAATGCCGGCGGAACAACGATCCATTCACTTTTTGGGCTGCCGCTAACCACGTTTGCACCTACCAATGAGCCGGTTGACCGGAATGAGGCCATCAATATTCCGCAATTGCTCCCGCATTTTAAGTACAGAAAGGAAAAATTAAAATTGCTACAGGCACTTGAGCTTTTGATCATTGATGAGGTATCTATGTTAAGAGCCGATGTACTGGACATGATTGACTGGGCATTAAAATCTGCCAGACGTTCCACACAGGCTTTCGGGGGCGTTCAGTTATTACTGATCGGTGACCTGTATCAGCTGCCTCCTGTTGTAAAGCCAAGCGCTGAACTGATCCTGAGCCGGTACTATGCGGCTCCTTACTTTTTTGAATCAAAAGCGCTGCAAAATATACCCTTCATTACAGTAGAACTCAGTACCATCTACAGGCAAAGCGATCCGGAATTTATTTCCCTGCTCAATGCTGTTCGTAACGGTGAAAAAAACACCATCAATTTCAGGCTGTTACATAAGCGTTATCAGCCGGATTTTGAGCCGCAGGATAACTATGTGCACCTGGTATCGCACAATTACATGGCCGACGCAATCAATGAAAAGCAACTGAAGGCATTACCAGGTAACGGAATACCATGTGCTGCTCTTATCAATGGAGATTTTAAGGAGCATCTTTACCCAAATGATCCGAATTTGCTGTTAAAGCTTAATGCGCAGGTACTTTTTATTAGGAATGACACGTCTGAAGCAAAAAGATATTATAATGGCAGACTGGCAAAGGTACTAAAAATAGAGCCGGATGCGATTACCGTTTTGCCGGACGATTCAGCTGCTGAAATCGTGGTGGAACGGGAGGTTTGGGAGCATAAAAGATATTACCTTAATGATAAAAAAGAAATAGATGAGGAGGTTGTTGGAAGTTATGAGCAATTCCCTTTCCGCCTGGCCTGGGCAGTAACCATTCATAAAAGCCAGGGGCTGACTTTTGATAAGGTCATTATTGATGCAGGACAATCTTTTACCAACGGGCAGGTGTATGTAGCTTTAAGCCGCTGCAGAACCTTAGAGGGTATTGTATTAAAATCGCTGATCAGTGCAGCCAACATTTTTAAGGATGAACGCATCGCCGATTTTCATAAAGCCACCAATGCATCTGAAAAAATAGAAGCTATTTATGAGGCTGAAAAAAATGATTTTGCGGTCAGCAAACTATTACAGGCGTTGAACATCAGCCGCTTTGGCACTGCAATGGATGAATGGCTTCAGGCAGGAGCAGATAGCTATTTTATAAATCAGGAGGATTTTATAACTGTAAGCGGGCCGGTTAAAAATACATACAGGGGCCTCGAGCATACATTTAAAAATTTTGAACAGTTCCTGCAGCGTCAATTAAGAATGACCACACCCGGCAGCTGGGATCAGATTGAAGATAAAAGTGCCGGGGCTGTTAATTATTTTTTTAAACAGGTTCATGAAAATATTTTTCTGCCTTTTAAAGACCATTACAGCACAACAAAAGGCATAAAAGGCCTAAAAAGCTATAATACTATCGCAAAAACCTTGCTCAATGATCTGGAAGGGTACCTTCAGGTTCTTCAATCTGCTCACTTGCTGGACAAACGATTATTCATTGAAAAAGAACCAGCGGTTATCAGCGGGGAAGTCTCTAAAAAGCCCTCGCATATCATCAGCTATCAATTACTGGAAGAAGGAAAAACCGCTGCAGAAATTGCCGCCTTGCGTAACCTGTCTGTAAGTACTATTTACGGGCATTTCGCAAGAATTGCCACGGCCGGTATCCTTGACGTGGAAAAGCTTTTTCAGCCGGAACAGCTTGCTGTCTTCTGTAATAGCTTTCAACCCGGTAAATGGGCCTCTCTAGCTCAGGCAAAAACAGCCTTACCCTCACTGGAGTTTCATGAGCTGCGCGTTCTGCTCAACCATTTTAACTATCTGGCTGATCAGGAAAAGAAAAAAGCGATACAACAATAGCTTTGATCGCTTAAAAAGGGGATACAGGATCCTTCTCCAATATGCTACCTTTATCAAAACATTGGCATGTCGCTTAAAACATTTGTCCTGACCGCTCTTTTAGCAGTCATTACTTTTTTTGCAAATGCGCAGCAACAGGTAACAGAATTTACCAAAGGCGCTCTTTTATTAATAAAACTGGATAATGGGCTCACCACCGGCTTCAGGTCGCATACTCCTGATTTATATACCGGCGGGCTAACAGTCAACCCCCAGGTAACTCTTATTCCCAACCTGTTACGATTAGGCGCTAATGCAGGACTGGCTTATAATAACAAAGAGACTTCAGGGCTATTCGGCCCAATGGCTGCAATAAAGCTTGCTGCTGTTGAAACAAAAAATTATGGCAGCCTTGCCAATATTCATTTAATAGCTGCAGCCAACTGGGGTACTCATCAACAGGCTATGGCCGGTGGGGGCATCGGTGTCGAATTACTGCAAAAAGTTCAGCTGGGTATCACAGCACAGCGGGACTATCATCTAAACAACTGGTGGTTCCAGTCTTTCATCGGCTATCAGTTCAATAAAAGAAAAAAGATAATAAACGAATTTTAACAACCAATACAGATTGTATGAACAAGGCTCTTATTATCAGCGGAGGTGGTTCTAAAGGTGCTTTTGCTGTAGGTGTCATTAAAGACCTTATAACCACCTATCAGCTGCATTTTGATACGGTAGTAGGAACGAGTACCGGGGCACTGATTGCTCCCCTTGCTGCCATGCAGGAGCTGGATACGCTCGAACATTTATATACAAGCTTTACCACTAACGATCTTATAGAAAAATACAATATCGGAGCAAGATTGAATCAACCCTCCCTTTTTACGGCTAATGGTCTTGGTGCAAGGATTAAGGAGATCTATACCGACGCTTTTTATACTGCGCTTCTTAAAGCCGGTAAAAAGATCTATCTCACGTCTACCTGTTTGCAATCGCAGGAGCTGGTCGTTTTTACAACCGATCCTGCCCCTGCTACAGGCAGCTACTATACCGTGCAGCAGATCCAAAATGCCGATCATTTCCGGAGAGCTATAATGGCGTCTGCAAGCCAGCCTGTATTTATGCCGCCGGTACAGGTAAACAAGAATACACCAGGCATTGGAGATCCTGGCTATCAGTTTGTGGACGGCGGCGTACGGGAATACGCAGGCGTAGGTATTGCGCTGGATACAGGTGCAACAGAGCTGTTTACCATTTTGCTATCTGCAAAAAACACTGTTCCGGACAACGAACAGTATAATGATCTTTTTTCTATTCTTTTACAGACAGTTGACATTTTTATTACCGATGTAAGCACTAATGACCTTTACGGGCCAAAGCAATTCATCAATTTTATCAATTACATTAACGAGGCAAAATCAACTATAAAGAACGCAGGTGTTACAGCGCAAACCATAAAAAATTATTTCAGCAGCCAGGATCCCGCTTATAAAAACCTGCTGGAACGCGCTTCTATCAAATGGCATATTATACAGCCAGATCATCCTTTAGGCGGAGGCCCCGGCGGCCTGGAATTTGACCCGCTGGAAATGAAAAATATGCTGACCATTGGCGCAACAACAGCAGCGGCCTATGTTGCCAGTCTAAAAACGGGCGAAGTGGACTGGGC
>DASVMC010000163.1:0-3745 GCA_036384555.1 Niabella sp.
TTCGTTGTCCGGGCTTTCGACCCATTCCTTGATCGAGTTCAGTAATTCCTGGATATTCTCATAACGCTGCAACCCCTCGGTGCTTTTATCATTAAAAAGCTCTTTTACCAGGTTGGTTTGCTTACCAACATGAAAAGCCACATCATATGCATTCTGTTTTTTCAGCATACTGGAGAAGCTCTGAATCATCGTCACAAAATCCTGGATCACGCTAAGTGTGCCCGAACGAAATCCAAACTGATCCGCTTTCTCCAATACCTCCCACATTGTAATATTGTGTGTATTGGCCAGCAACAGTATCTTGTCGATGGTTGTTTTCCCGATGCCACGTACCGGGTAATTGATGATCCGCTTCAGCGCTTCCTCATCCCTTGAGTTAACAATCAACCGCAAATAGGCTACAAGGTCCTTTATCTCTTTACGTTGATAAAAGCTGATGCCGCCATACATCGTATAAGCAATATTCATGCGCCTGAGCGATTCTTCAAATGCACGGCTTTGCGCATTGGTACGGTACAGGATGGCAAAGTCCTTATTAGAATAATGATTACGCAGTTTTTGTTCCTGGATCGTATCCGCAACAAATTTACCTTCATCATTATCTGTCATTGTCCGGACAATTCTGATCTTTTCTCCGCTGGCGTTTTCTGTAAATAATACTTTAGGGATCTGCGCCTTGTTATTCCGGATCACTTCATTGGCAACATGGATGATATTCTGCGTGCTACGATAGTTCTGTTCCAGTTTTACCACTTTCACATCGTCGTAATCCTTTTGAAACTGGAGGATATTCTGGATCGTAGCACCGCGGAAGCTATAAATACTTTGTGCATCATCTCCTACCACGCAGACATTCTCATTGATGGCACCCAGCAATTTCACTATTTCATACTGAGCCGGATTGGTATCCTGGTACTCATCGATCATAATGTATTTAAACTTATGCTGATATTTGCTCAAAACATCCGGGAAGGTCTTCAGGAGTTCATAATATTTCAGCAACAGATCATCAAAATCCATTGCACCGTTTTTAAAACAACGTTTGCAATACCCGTCATAAATCTTTGCAATAGCCGGGCGGTTCGCTCTTAAATCTTCCTGCTGTATATAATAATCATTCGCATAATCAACCGGTGTCACCAGGGCATTTTTTGCAGACGAGATCCGGTTATATACAGTTGCCGGCTTATAGAGTTTCTCATCCAGCTGCATTTCATTAATCACCGTTTTTACAACGCTTTTGGCATCATCCGTATCATATATTGTAAAGCTGTTAGGATATCCGATACGATGTGCTTCCGCGCGGAGAATGCGGGCAAATACGCTGTGAAAAGTTCCGATGTATAAATTGCGGGCTTCATTATTACCCAGAATATGCTCAACCCGCTCTTTCATTTCGCGCGCCGCCTTATTCGTAAATGTAAGGGCCAGAATATTAAAGGCATCAACCCCTGTTGCCATCAGGTGCGCGATGCGGGTTGTTAGCACTTTTGTTTTGCCGCTTCCTGCGCCCGCAATAATCATCAATGGTCCGCTAATATGTAAAACAGCTTCGCGCTGCCGCTCATTCAATCCTACTAAATAATCCTGCATGTGCGCAAGGTACGTCAGAGATTTCAGAATTCATCGATCAGATTTCGGGCACCGGTATTGAAGCGCCGGCATAGTACACTCTTTATATTCATTTCTCTTTGAGTAACAATGTATTTACTTTCTCCCAGAGTTCCGGTATCCGTTTGATCCAGACCAGCTCCCGTTTTTTTTCCTGCGCGTTTATGGATGGTATGCCAAAATACACCTGGTTTTCTTTTAATGAAGCAGGCACCCCGCTCTTTGCCAGCACTACCGCTTTTTTACCAATGGTCAATGTTTTACTAACGCCTACCTGACCCCAGAGAATTACTTCGTCTTCAATAACAGTAGCACCAGCAATACCAACCTGTGATGCAAAAAGGCAATTTTTACCAACCAGGGTATCATGACCAATATGTACCAGGTTGTCTATTTTTGTACCGGCCCCGATGCGGGTAACACCGGTTACACCCCGGTCAATAGTACAACCCGCACCTATTTCCACACCTTCTTCTATTTCAACCGTACCACAGCTGGTCATTCGCTTATAGTGTACCGGGCGGTCTGTTTTTTTGTTATAATAAAAGGCATTGCTGCCAATAACACTCCCGCTTTGTATGACCACATTGTCGCCAATGGTACAATCATCCATAATAGTAACGTTGGGGTATATGGTACAGTTCTTTCCGATAACAACCCGGTTCCCTAAATAAACATTCGGCATAATCACAGACCCCTCACCCACCTGTGCACTTTCCGAAAGCATTTCCAGAGAAGGCCGGAACGGATAATATGTTGCCACAATTTTTAAATAGGCCTCAAAGGGATCTTCAACAATCAGTAATGCCTTTTCTTCCGGCACTGCCTTTTCAGCGTTAATGATGATATAGCTTGCTGCCGAGTTAATAGCGGCATCATAATATTTCGGATGATCCACAAAAACAAGATCTCCTTTTTCCACCTGATGTATCTCATTAATCCCGGTTGCAGAAGCGCTGGTATTCCCGGTAACCTTTGCGTCAATCAAACCAGCTATTTCTGTAAGCGGCACTGGACTTTTAAATCGCATATCTTTTTTTTCAAAGTTAAGTGTAAGTAGTTCTTGAAACAGGATCGCCCAAAGTTTTTCACATCAGCACACCTTTTGCGATCATTTTTTAAAAGATTTTTTTTGCCCGCCGGCACCCTGCTTCGCTGTTAAAAACAAGCGTTGCAACAAACAAAACAAAGAGCAGCAATACTATCATTCAAAAAGAGGTAATGGCTGAAATGCAGTATTCATCAATATTACAGCGTTATATCAAATCATTGATATGATACCAGCAGTTGTATGATCAGAGCGAGGCATCACTTCAGGAAGTCTTTTATTATTCTACATATCCACAGGCCATTTTAAAATGTGAATAAAATTTATAGGAAATAATTTTTATAACGACAAAATTATAATTAATATTGTGGTGGGAATTTCGTGTTCCCATACTTACTAACCCATCTTTATAAAATAATCCCTTCTCTTTTTGGAGGGATTTTTTTATGGAAAGCAACCACAGCTCCTTAGTAACAACGGCTTCTTTTTTATTTTTAAATAGCAGCAACGAATAATTATCTTTACAAAAAGCAATATATGTTTAAATCAATGACAGGCTTTGGCCGTGCAGAAAAAACGATTGGCAAAAAAACCTTTTTAGTGGACATAAAATCTTTAAACGGAAAGCAATTTGACCTGTCATTGAGATTACCGGCCATCTTAAAACCATTAGAATTTGACATAAGAAAAACATTGGCAAATGGCTTAAGCCGCGGGAGCGTAGAATGCAGCGTCAGCTTAAAAGAAACCGGCGACTCCAAACCCGTAACGATCAATACAGACCTGGCAAAGGCTTATTATAATTCTCTTGCAGGCCTTTCAGAAGAGCTTGGCATCGACAGTTCCAATATTCTCAGCGCGCTGATCAAATTACCCGAAGTCATAACCCCCAGCAGTGAAACGCTCTCGGAAGAAGAGGCCGGGGCTTTTAATGAATTATTGAAAACTGCTATTGACGACCTGAACGGGCACCGGGCTAATGAAGGCGTTATCCTTGAAGAAGAGATCAAAGGCCGGATCCGGAATATAGCGCTACTGCAGAAAAAAGTAGAAGAACTGGATCCGGAACGCAAGCAGATGATCCGT
>DASVMC010000164.1:0-1658 GCA_036384555.1 Niabella sp.
AAATGAGCAATAGCCCCAGTACTATCATTGAGGCGCCTGTAATAATTCCCTTCCTGGTTGCATTGAGCATCATATAAATACCTAAAGTGAAAGATGAATCTGGTTGTTGTGGATAATACCCAAAGGCTTGCCGGTTAACGGTTTGCCAATAAAGGCTGAATTTTTACTTTGAGACAGAACCGCATCAGCCTGCAGCTCCCATTTGTGTTCGGGGTCAAAAACAGTAAGGGAAGCGGGCGCTCCTTTTTCAATAGAAGGAACAGGCAGCCCAAGAATTTTTCTTGGATTGATGGCCAGTAATTCTACCCAGCGTTCCTGTGTGATTGCTGGTAATACCGTTCTCAGAACCGCGTAAGCTGTCTGTAAACCGATCATCCCATGCCTGGCATATTCAAATTCTACTGCTTTATGATCTGCATCATAAGGAATATGGTGTGTGGCAATACAATCGATCGAGCCATCTGCGATACCTTTTTGAAGCGCCTTCCGGTCGCTGACGGTGCGCAGGGGCGGATTTAATTTTAAATGCGTATCGTAAGTTCCCAGGTCTTCTTCACTGAAAAACAGATGAGCGGGAGTTACAGAAGCGGTTACATCGATCTTTTTTTGTTTGGCTTCCTTTATCAGTTTTACTGAGGCTGCGGTAGTAATACCGGTAACGTGCAAACGGGAGCCGGCATACTGCGCCAGTTTTACATCGCGTGCAATCAACAGCTCTTCTGCAATAGCCGGTTTGGCCTGCAGGCCCAGGCGGGTGGCAGTAATGCCTTCATTGACCAGGCCTTTTGGCTGTATGTCCTTATTATCGGGCACCTGTATCAATACCCCGTTAAACGGTTTCAGGTATTGCAGCGCTTTTACCATAATATCCGAAGACTGAATGGCATTGGTACCGTCTGTAAATGCGATAGCACCGGAATGGCGCATATCGTAGATCTCTGCCAGCTCTTTACCCTCTGTGTTTTTGGTAACAGCACCCAGCGGATGAATGGTTACAGGAAGCAAAGCGGCTTTTGCCAGTACATATTCTATAACTGATTTCTGATCGAGAACCGGCCGGGTATTGGGGACAATGCAAACATCAGTAAACCCGCCGGCCGCCGCTGCTTTGGAACCCGTGGAAAGTGTTTCCCGGTATTCATAACCGGGGTCTGCAAAGTCGGCAAAGAGATCTACCCACCCCGGGCTGACATGCAGGCGGTTACCATTCACTATTTTAGCGCCTTTATGGGTAATGGCTGTACCGATGGACTGGATGGTGCCGTTCACAATAAGGATGTCAACGGTACGACCATTAAAAGATGAGGTAGGGTCGATGATCCTGGATTGCTTAATGAGGATGTTCATTAAGGCGCGAAGATAGGAAGAATTTGAATTTTTTTGCAGCTAAATTCCGCCGGTAAAGTCTTAAGATACAGGAGGAATGCCCCTTCCGGATTTTAAAGAAGAATCTTGTTCGGAAAAAGATGGAATTATCCTATATTTGCCGTCCGATTTTCGGATGGACGCAGTGCAGCCCGGCAAGATATCCCGCAAAGACGGGAAGGTGGTCAGGGAAGCAGCATATGAAGTTCTTTTTGAAATGAATTTTCTACCCCTTCTGAGTAATCAGAATTATTCCTCGGGACGTAGCGCAGCCCGGTAGCGCACTTGCATGG
>DASVMC010000165.1:0-3454 GCA_036384555.1 Niabella sp.
GTTCAGCGCGTCTACCGATCTTGCTGTAAATACACCGGAGCAGGAGGTGGTAGCCACAAAATCAACATCCGGTAATTTAAGCCTGTTGAAAGCAGGGACCGTAAGTCAGCCCGTTTTACAGAAAAAAGGAGATGATTTACGTATTGACTGGGGGTATTTATATGTAGGGATTCCTTCTGGTAAAAATGCATGGCAATATATTTCCGGCCCGGGAAGCGCCTCCTTAAAAGTATTAAAAAGCTCAGATAAATTTTCTCCCTTGCTGAAACAGCAGGGGAAGCAATTGCAGCTGAACACACTTCTTGACCTGGGAAGGGCGCAAAGTGCATCAGGAATGGTAATGATTGCTTATGATGATCTTTATTCCATCCAATACTTTGGAGAAAATTTACGACCCTGGTGGAACCGGGATGGCAAAAGCTCGATAGAACACCAATTGGACAAGGCACAAAAAGAATACAGCGCTGTGGTAAACCAATGTGCTGCTGTCGATAAAAAAATTGATCAGGATGCCCGGAATGCAGGTGGTGTGGAATACGCCCGGCTTTGCGAGCTGGCCTACCGGCAGAGCCTTGCTGCCCATAAACTGGTGCAAAGTCCCGGGGGCGATCTGCTATTCATGTCTAAGGAAAACTTCAGTAACGGATCCATCAATACGGTGGATATTACCTATCCTTCATCTCCCTTATTCCTGGTATACAACCCCGATCTGTTAAAAGGAATGATGAATGGGATCTTCTATTACAGTGAATCAGGAAAATGGGCAAAACCGTTCCCCGCGCATGACCTCGGCACTTACCCGCAGGCTAACGGGCAAACTTATGGGGAGGATATGCCCGTGGAAGAGGCCGGAAATATGCTTTGTTTAATGGCTGCTATTGCAAAAGCAGAAGGCAATGCACAATACGCGCAGCAACACTGGGAAACGCTGAACACCTGGGTTGACTATCTGGTTAAAGACGGATTCGACCCTGCGAACCAGTTGTGTACGGATGATTTCGCAGGCCACCTGGCACGCAATGCCAATCTTTCGCTAAAAGCGATTATGGGTATTGAGAGTTATGCCATGATTGCAAGAATGCTGGGCAAAACGGAGCTGTACGCTAAATATCATGGTATTGCTGCCGGCATGGTGCCCAAATGGATGCAACTGGCAGACGATGGAGATCATTACTCACTGGTTTTTGAAAAGAAGGGTACCTGGAGCCAGAAATACAACCTGATTTGGGATAAAGTGCTCGGGTTTAATATTTTTCCCAAAACAGTTTACCAGAAGGAAGTGCGTTATTATTTAACAAAGCAAAATAAATATGGTCTTCCGCTGGATAGCCGGAAGAGCTATACAAAATCAGACTGGATCCTTTGGACAGCTACACTGGCAACAAATAGCAATGATTTCAAAGCATTCGTAAAACCGCTGGAGCGGTACGTACAGGAAACTCCGACACGGGTGCCACTGAGTGACTGGCACGAAACCACGGACGGACGGCAGGTTGGTTTCCAGGCACGCAGCGTGGTCGGAGGATATTTTATGAAAGTGCTGGATACAAAACTGAACAAAAAATAAATAACAGGCATTTGTCTAAAGAGAAAGATGATATGCAATTAATCTGATTTTGATTCACCAAATAAGTATGATATGAAGAAAGTGATTTTTTTTGAGCGACTGACGATCGCGCTGTTTGCATTAATTATGGGCGGGCTGATGATGACTTCCTGCGGAACTGCCGGTGAAAAAACCGGCGATAAAGAAGCTGGTAAAGAGACTCCGGCTGGTAGGGCTATCTGGACACCGCAACAGGCCAATGATTGGTATGCCGGCCAGCCCTGGTATGTAGGCGCCGATTTTTTGCCCAGTACCGCCATCAATCAGTTAGAGATGTGGCAGGCCGAAACTTTTGATACTGCTACTATTGATAAAGAACTGGCATTGGCCGAATCCATTGGTATGAATGTGATGCGCGTTTATTTGCACGACCTGGTTTTTGAAAATGATGAGCAGGGTTTTTATGACCGCATCAATCAGTTCTTGGAAATAGCAGATAAACACCACATAAAAATCCTGTTCACGATCTTTGATTCCTGTTGGGATCCGTTCCCGAAAACGGGCAAACAACGGGATCCTAAACCCTTTGTACATAATTCCGGCTGGGTGCAAAGTCCGGGACAGGCTGCGTTAAAGGACTCAGCACAATACCCGCGCCTGGAGCAGTATGTAAAGGCAGTGGTAGGAAAATTTGCAAATGACCGGCGCATTATCGCCTGGGATGTATGGAATGAGCCGGATAATATGACCGGAGCCTCCTATGAAAAGGTGGAGATACCTAATAAGGTGGCATTGGTTATTCCTCTGTTAAAGAAAACATTTGAATGGGCCCGGTCCGTAAATCCGTCTCAGCCGCTCACATCGGGGGTTTGGGCAGGTAACTGGCAATCGGACAGTACCTTAAAACCTATTGAAAAATTACAGCTGAGCGAGTCGGATATTATTTCTTTTCATTGTTATGATGATTCTGTCATACTGCATAAAAAAATTGATGAATTAAAACGGTATAACCGGCCATTATGGTGTACGGAATACATGGCGCGTCCTAATAAAAGCACCTTCCAGAGCTCCTTACCGGTTGCAAAGGCAAATAAAGTAGCCATGATCAACTGGGGATTCGTAGACGGTAAATCACAAACCAAATATCCCTGGGATAGCTGGACGAAAACCTACACGGCAGAACCGCCGCTCTGGTTCCATGATATCTTCCATAAAGACGGCACCCCCTATAAACAAGCCGAAATAGATTTTATTAAGAGCATGCGTACCGGGCAGTAATCCGGCAGCAATAATTGAAAAGTTATGAGAACGATCGCAGAAATGCTTATCCTTATTTTACTTACGCCTGTTTTGGGTAATTGCGGGAAAAAGGCGGCCGGTACTACCCAGCAGCCCGATACAATCGGGGCCAATCCCAACCTGGCCGATCCTTCTATCTACTTTGAAAAGGGAACCTATTACCTGTATGGAACGGGTGGCGGAAATAAAGACGATGGGTTTAAGGTTTTTACGTCTGCTGATAAAATAAACTGGATAGATAGAGGGTATGCACTCCTGAAGGGCGCTGCTTACGGGGAAAGTGGTTTTTGGGCACCTCAGGTATTTAAGCATAACGGGAAATATTACATGGCCTATACAGCCAATGAGCATATTGCAATAGCAACGGGTACCAGCCCCATGGGGCCCTTTACACAGGAGGTGAAACAGCCGGTTGATGCAACAATAAAGACAATAGATCCCTATGTGTTTTTCGATGAGGCATCGGGAAAAATGTTTTTATATCATGTAAGGCTGATTAATGGGAACAATATCTATGTCGCAGAACTGAACCAGGATCTTTCAGCTATTAAGAACAATACACTTGCTCCTTGTATCAATGCCACAGAACCATGGGAGGATACACAAAAG